>JBDLSU010000092.1:0-2638 GCA_039799405.1 Pseudomonadota bacterium
AGCCGCAATGGCGCGCGCAATTGCAACAGGCCAGCCAGCAATATCAGAACCAGACTTCGCATTTACAAATTTTTCCCACCCTCTTGACCGCCATGGGCTATCAACACCAGCGCACGGTGGATGATTATTTCCCGACTTTGCTCGATGCGCCGGGTACGCGCTATGTGACGTTGACACCGTTCCGGATTTTCCCGATTGACCGTGGTGGCAAGTTTCCGATTACCCCGATCAAGAGCATGGATGAGATTGGCCCGAAAGACCCGCATGGGCCGGATCAGCCGTAAAAATCCATCAGAAAAAAGCGCTCATCAATGCGAGCGCTTTCACAGCCTGGCAATGATGTGTGACAGGTTAATGGTAGGGTGATTGGGTAGCGTAAAAATCCGATAATCACCCCAATGCGATTTGGCTGGTTTTGGAACCTGAGTATCACGCCGTGTCGTCCCTTTTGCCTCCTGTTTGCGCGGTGCCAAATGGATAATGCCGAAGAAACAGTCATCATTAAATTCGCCAACCCAATGCCCGTGAAGTTTTGCCAAGCCCAGAAGCCATATAAATAAATGCCTTGCTGATTCAATTTGCTTGCGCGCATTGCTAGCCTTGCCTGACTTCATATCCAAAGCACAGAAGTATGTTTTATCATTGAAGCTGGCAACAATCATGGCATCACAAACACTGCGCATGCCTCTTTTATTTGTGTTGTCCTTGATAAACGGCAGTGAGTTAAGTTCGGTTTGATCGAGCGAGAAAACCAACATTTGGCAGCCAACGATGCCAACTTCCTTATTCGCCGCATCTTTATGGGTTTCTACCACAATCCACTTCGCACCCCTGCGTTCCAGCAGGAATTCTCCGGCGATAAGGTCTTGGAATAATGCGACACTCATCGCTTAATCCTGTTCTGCCTCAAGCGGTGATTCTGCCACTTCCTGGTAGGCATAGTAGATTGAATCGCTGGTCTGATTGAGTTCATGGATAACGGAATCGAAGGTTGCTGCCATAATGCCTTCCTCGGCGGTGATTTCCATCGGTTTTATTTCACGGTCTTCAAACAAATAGGCTGCGACCTTTTCTTTATCGAGCAATTCGTCATCGCTATAATGAAATTCGTCCATTAAACGCGCTTTATTTGGATGAGGCCGCGCCAGCATGATTAGCGAATTGATTTCCCGAACAAAATAATCACTATGGGTACTCACCACCACATGCACGCCCTGGTTGGCCACCGCTGCCAAAATACGAGCGACCCGCCTTTGCGCACTGGGGTGAAGGTTTAATTCTGGTTCGTCAATCATCAAAATATCACCCGGCTTGGCTTGGTGCTCCAGGAAAAACCAAAGACCAAACATGCTTTTGATAGCGGACGAAGTAAGGTGCAACGACATCCGCTCATGTTGCGCGCCGCCTCGCTCCTTTTTGGGTGTAAACGAAATCAAGCCATCTGCATCAACTTCGTATTTACCTTTGATCAGGTTCTCAATAAGGCCATCGGCATGGCTTTGACAAGCCCCGCTGTGGCGTTTGCCCGTTTCGCGCAAATCGTTAAGCCAATCGATATAATCGGCAATAGGTTCGGCATATTTTGATTTTAAAACATCGTTTAAGAGTTTATTCAAATCAAATTCTTCGCGACCTGCATGATGCAATAACGCCGAACGGCGCGACCTGAGTTCGCGGAAAAATAAATGTAATCCATTACGCTCGGCAGGCATCAGAAAAACACGGCGCGCTGGTGATTGGCCCAAAATAAATTGCACCACGCGATTGGTAATAATACCTTCCAAATCAGGCCATCCCATTTTTAACAAGGTTAGCTGTGCATGGACATCACCCTGGGATTTAACGACGTGCAAGACCTCAACTTCTTTCCCCATTGTTAAACCAAAGTTCAATTGGCCATTCTTAATGGTTTTAAGCAACTCTTCTTTGGTAATTTGCCACTCAAAAGCACTTTGCTTAAATATCTCGTCCTCGATATTAAAAATACGTGGCAAACGGCGTTTACCCGCAGCATGGATCAATTGGATGATTTTTTCATAATTTTCATCGGCCCATGCGTACATATCCCATTTATATTCCCCATTTTTTGTCAGTGCTTTAATCAAGGCTGGCACGCCGGGTAAGGATTTACCCAGTGGGAAATGATCAAGGCAACCATATAGCGCATACATCGCCCAGGTTTTCCCGCTATTATTGGGGCCACAAAACAGCGTCAGTGGTTTAATGTCGAATACACCATGCTTGATGATGCCCAGATTGCGAACTTCAAATTTGGCGATACGCTTGTCTTCCATACGAAAATTTACCCTTTTACCTGGCGAAGCTGACATTCAATAACATATGAACGTAAAATGAATAACGGATGATTGTACATGAACTATTGCCTCGCGCCCGACACAACAGTGTTAAAGCAATTCACATGCATCATGTGCCCATCCACAACGGATAATCCATTTTTGGGAACGCGTCAGTGAATATGGCGTGGTAAGAATAGTAAAACCGCACTGCCCTTGATGCACCCTGGCCAGTCCAGGGAAGGCAAGCGGCATAGAGAATAATCGCATGCCGGGAGTAGCATAAAAAAAGCCCATCGATAGTGGGCTTTTTTTATGCTACACAATTAAAGTGCAACGTGAAA
>JBDLSU010000093.1:0-3269 GCA_039799405.1 Pseudomonadota bacterium
CAACATCGCAATTGGGGCCAGGTTATTCGCGGCAGGCCCGAGCAAGCTGATCATGCCGCGCCCCAGCAGCAAACCCAGCAGCGCGCCGCCAACTTCGCTGAGACAAAACGCCAGTGCCAGCCAGTGCAGGCGACGCCGTTCCACCGGCAGCAGGCCGAGCGAAGAACAGACTTGCAAATTGTCCAGGCCTGCCGCCAGGCCAAACAGAACCACTTCAACCATGGTCAAGCCTTCAAGCCATAAATGCGCAGCACGCCGCCCTGTTTGCCAAAAATCAGCGCGCCCGCCACCATATAATCGCCCGCCACCGCTGGCCCCAGACAATAACCATAGCCACCATTCATGCCGCCGGTCTGTTCGCCCAACTGGTCTTGCCACAGCATTTTGCCGCTCCAGGCATCAAACGCATACACCGCCACCTTGGAAGTCGAGAAAAACACCACGTCATTTACCACCACCGGCGAACTCAGGCCCGATTCACCGGGAGTGCGGTACATCGGCGGTTGCGGCTGTACGTACAGGCGCGGGTCGCTGTCATCCATTTCCCACACATCGTCCAGCGTGTTCCAGTCCAGCGCACGCATGAACGGAGTGGTAGCGTAGTCGATCCCGGCTTGCACATTGTGGTAGTTGTTGCCGCCAATGCCAATAAACAAGCGCCCCATCGCGGTGTGAACCGCTGCGGTGCTATAGGTGCCGGAATAGTTTTCCTGATCTTCTTCGTCTGACATGCGATTGGGTACAAACGGGTCCATGCGCTCGTCATTGGCGCTGACATGCGGATCGACCGTCGGGATTTGGCTGCCGTCGTTATAGTAGGGCAGCAATTGACGCCATTTGATTTCTTTCAGCGTGGCAGCTTCAACCATGAAAAAGCCGCCGTTCTTGCAACCCGCCGTGACCACGCGGCGACCGTTTATGGTGAGCAGGGTGGCAGAGCCGCCGAAATCGACATCGACATCGCTGGCGCGATAGCTGCTTTGTGGCGGCGGCTGGTAAAAACCCCGGAATTCTCCCAGCGTGGCATCGAGTGCCAGAATGCCGTTGGAAAAGCCCTTGGTCGGCAGCGCGGTATCCGGTACCGGATTGCCGGTGGTGCAAAACAGGCGATCCAGTTGGCTGTCATAAGCGATGGATGACCAGATCGAGGCACCACGAATCGCCGGGTTATTTGGCCCCATCGAAAACATGGCTGGCAAGCTGGGCAGCGCCGCCACCGATTCCGGTGGCAAGACGTTGGGCAAATTGGGTACGCCTTCTTCGTATTGGCAGGTGCAGTAAATCCATTGCACCTGGCCGTTTTGCGCATCCAGGGCATACACAAAACCAAAGCAGCCCGGGTTTTCGCCTTCGCCCATGCCGACAAACACCAGTCCATCCGGGCCGCCATTAGGCCCCAGCCCGGTTGGGCCATCATTCGGCGCTACCACCGGTGAAGACCAGCCTGCCGCCGGGGTGCCACTTGACACTACGCCCAGATTGGTGACCGGCTGGTTGTATTTCAGGTCGGCATGACGCAAATCGACCACCCAGTTGAGTGATAAATCCTGCGCCGACAGACAATAAAACTTGCCGTTGAAAGCAGAAAAATAGACTTTTTTATCCCACACCGCCGGGGTACAACCCATGCCCATAAAACCGTGGGTATCGCCTTCGGCCGGATCAATCGCCCATTCAAAACTGTGCGTGGTGATGCCGCTGGCCAGTTCGATTTTTAAAAACTTGCCGCCGTTGGCGCCGGGGCTGTCCTGATTATTAGCCAGGCCCACATACACAAAGCCATCCACAATGGCCGGTACCGACAGCACCGGGCCGGGAATCGCGATATCGTGCAGCAAGCCAAATTTGGCCGGATCGCCGACATTGTCGCGGTCGATACGGCTGCCTGTTACTTCACCGGTATGCGCCGGGTCGCCGTGGAACATCCACCAGTTCGATTGCGTCATCCATCTTCTCCAAAAAGGTCAGGCGGCTACATAGTCAAAAGTTGGTCCGGCAGTCTGGCCCGGCACTATTTCTTGCGCCATCAACAGTTGTGCCTGTTGTTTCAGGTTTTGCATGCTGAGCATGGCAGGGCCAAGATAGTCCGGCTGGCCGTTAAAGACTTGTTCCAGCATGCGCAGCATATTGGAATAAGTCTGGTTAAAGCTGTAGTTCAAATCCTGCAAGCGCGGTTTGCCAGCATAGGTGCCAGCATTCGGGTTGACGATCACCGGTTGCACCCCGGCCGGGTTAAACGCGATGCGGTGCCCGGCAAATACCCAGGCCGGTTCACCCGGTTTGGGGGCAGGGTTGGCGATCAGTTTCTTGCCGTGGTAGATTTCGGCGTATTTGTAGTAGTGCGCCAGTTCATCCGGCGCATCCAGCGGGCTATCGGCCGTGCCTTCGCCCTGGTCAATAATCATTTGTAGCGCGGCGATGGCGGTATCGGCATCATGCACGTTCATGTCCTGCAATTCCACAAAGCCGGTACGCAGTTGGCGCGCCGGGTTGCCGGTAAACAGATTGTGCTTCTTCGACAGCTCGCGAATTTCACTTTGCAGATGCTGGTAAAACTCGCCAATGGTCATGCCATCCGGCGGTGGTTTGGTGCCATCCACGGTTTGTTCCGGCTCTTCAATCACCATAAACACATCGTGAATCAATTGCTTCGATAGCGGGGCCAGACCCACAATCAGGCTGCTTTCCACCGAGCCCGGCAAGTTGCCGGGGTAGCTTGGAATGAAGGCCGGATCATCCAGCTTGGGCTGCCCGTCGATGGCATTAAGCACATTGCAGTCGATTGCCATATGCAGCATTTCTTGCAGCACGATGGATTTGATCAAACTGGCAATTTCCAGATTGGCCGCCGTTTTGATCGAATACAGCGCATACAAATACGGCGGAATGGTGGAGTGTTCCAGTTCAATCGCCGTTTGCAAATTCTCTTTGAGCTTGGCCAGGCGTTTTTTGAAACTCTTGTCGGGGCAGACGATTTGGGCGCGGTTGAGGTGAATCATCAATTCTCCTTTGGGCAAGCAACTGGCAACGGCGAAAATGGGTGGATTACGATCCGGCAAAAATCATGCGCTACGGTAATTTTTCTGCAAGATTGTTCAGGATGTTGGATATCATCCATCACTTGCCAGCGGGGTGCAAGTGTTTGTGTCAGGTGGCAGGTAACAATTTTTGTGGTTTGTGGCCGGGAAGTCACCCCGGCCTCAGCACTTGTCCATCAAAAACGGTTTATGGCCAAACTGTGCCTGGTGTGCAGTTTTCCACATACAGCA
>JBDLSU010000094.1:0-16880 GCA_039799405.1 Pseudomonadota bacterium
TGTTGGGTGGCAATGTCGGCAAGCAGGTGCAACTGCTGGAAGCCGATCCCAAGATTTCCGATGCCGACAAAGCCGCGCGCGCCAAAAAACTGAGCGACGAATGGCAATCGTTGCACGAGCAAGTGGTGGCCGCTGGTGGTTTGCACATCGTTGGTACCGAGCGCCATGAATCGCGCCGGGTCGATAACCAGTTGCGCGGTCGTTCCGGCCGTCAGGGTGATCCGGGTTCTTCGCGTTTTTACCTGTGTCTGGACGATCCGCTGTTGCGCATTTTTGCCGGTGACCGCATGCGTGCCATCATGGAGCGCCTGAAAATGCCGGAAGGCGAGCCGATTGAAGCGGGCATGGTGACACGCTCGATTGAAACCGCACAGCGCAAGGTGGAAGCGCGTAACTTCGATATCCGCAAACAATTGCTGGAATACGATGACGTGGCCAACGACCAGCGTAAAGTCATCTACCAACAACGTAACGAACTGCTGGAAACTCAGGATATTGGTGAAATGATCACCAGTTTGCGTCGTGGTGTGTTCACCGACACCTTCCGCACTTATGTGCCGCAGGAATCGGTAGAAGAGCAGTGGGATATCGCTGCGTTGCAAAGTAATTTGCAGCAGGAGTGGGGCCTCGATGTACCGCTGGCTACCATGCTGGAAACCGAAAGCAATCTGACCGATGAAGATTTGTTGGAGCGCGTGTTGAAGGTGGCGGATGAATATTATCAGGCCAAAGTCGATATCGTCAGCCGTGAAGCCTTTGCCGGTTTTGAGCGCAATGTGATGTTGCAAAGCCTGGATAGTCATTGGCGCGAACATCTGGCCGCACTCGATCACTTGCGTCAGGGTATCCATTTGCGCAGCTATGCGCAAAAGAACCCCAAGCAGGAATACAAGCGTGAAGCGTTTGAACTGTTTGGCCAGATGCTGGAAATGATCAAGAATGATGTCATCAAGATCGTCATGACAGTACGGATCCAGTCGCGTGAAGAAATCGATGAAGCCGAAGAGCAAATGGCCCAATCGCATGTCGGCAATGTGTCTTACCAGCACGCCAATTTTGATCCGAACGCAGCACCGGAGGATTTGTTGGCACCGCAAGGCGAGCCAGGTAGCGACCGCAACGAGCCCCATGTCAACCATGGCCTGAAAGTTGGCCGTAACGACCCTTGCCCATGCGGTAGCGGTAAAAAGTACAAGGCTTGCCACGGCAAGCTGGCCTGATCGCTGATGTGCTGCTCGCCCCGGTTTTGAGCGGGGCGCTGCCGCAGATGTAAAAAAACCGGAGTCAAGCTCCGGTTTTTTTATTGGGCGTCTGGTTTAATTCAACTTCAGCGGCATGCCCTTAAACGAACCCAGCGCGCTGGCTTCAATTGCCACCATGGTCGATTTGATGGTGATCTTGGCCGGTTCAATCAAAATCGAGCTGCCACCGACCTTGAATTCAATCGATGTCTTGGCTTCCACCTGCGAGGTGGTGGCGACTTGCATCGCATGCTTGCCGTCAATGGTCACACTCATGTCCTTGATCACATGCACGGTCTGGTTGTTGCCGACTTCAATACCCTGATTGTGCTTGATTTCCACCAACTGGCTGCCCGGTTCCTTGTACTGGAAGCCGACCTTGAGCGTGTCGTTATGCTTGACCACGCGGTTCATGTCTTTTTCTGCCTGCACAAAAACTTCTTCTGCACCTTTTTTGTCTTCAAAGCGAATTTCATTGAACCCGCCCCCGCCCTTGCTGGAATTGGTCTTCCAGGTGCTGCGGGTCTGGTTGGCGGGCAAATCATACGGTGGCATGGTGTCGCTGTTGTAGACGCAGCCGGTAATGAGTGGCCGATCCGGATCCCCTTCCAGAAACTCCACCACCACTTCCATGCCAATGCGCGGGATCATGATCGCCCCCCAGCGCCGTCCGGCCCAGCTTTGTGAAACCCGCACCCAGCACGAGCTTTTTTCGTCTTTCTTGCCCTTGCGATCCCAGTGAAATTGCACTTTGACCCGGCCATATTTATCAGTCCAGATTTCTTCGCCAGCCTTGCCGACCACCATTGCGGTCTGGGGGCCTTGTACCATCGGTTTGGGTACGCGCGGTTGGGCGCGATAGCGGTATTTGGTGCCGAGTGCTTCAAATTTGGCTTCAAACAATTTGCCGCCATCGCCGCTGCCACTGGCCTTGTAATCATCTGAACTTAAATAAAAATGGGCAGAAGTGATCAGGTATTCGCGATTCAAATCATCCACCGGATGTTTATCCATGGTGAAGGTGCACCCCGGGGTCAGGCCGCGTGCATTGGTCGAGCCTTCAATTTGTTCGCATTGTCCATGAATTGCTTCAATGCGTGCCAGCGCCAGTTTTTTGCCATCTTCCGCTTTTACATACAGGCCCGGGTAATCGTATTGTTGATAGGCAGGCTGACTAAAGGCCGCAGGGATGCTTTCCTTTACTTTCAGGCTACCGTTGGTGCAATTCAAGGCCGTTTCAAAGTCGAAATCATTCATCTCGAAACCGCTGGCCTGAATTTCGCCAGCGGTAATCCAGGAGGTAATACGTTCATCACCGTATTTGTCGCGTGAATCATCGGTCGCGAATTCGATCTTTTCGTATTTGGGGAAGGGCTTGTGCGAACTGGACGAATCAATCAGCACCAGGGTGTGCTTGGTTTTTTCGTGCTTGAAGAAAAAGTAGATGCCAGCGTGTTCCAGCATGCGACTGATAAAGTTGTAGTCGGTTTCGCGATATTGGACGCAATAATCCAGCTTGGGGTAGCTACTGCTTAGCAGGCTTTTATCGATCCGCGCCTGCCCGCCATATACGCCTTTTTCGCAGATTTCGGTGACGATTTCGACCACCGTTTTTTCCTGGAAAATGCAACAGTCCGAGGTGCGTGACAGTAACCAGGCCCAGGGGCGGATAGTGGCGTGGTAGTTGGTAAGTTCGCCGAAGCCGCCCGAGGTGGCAAAGCGGGTCACGATGCCATTGAAGAATCGCTCGCCACCTTCCTGGAACTTGACAGTAATTGTCACGTTTTTGCCAACGATGTCGGCAAACGGAATGTTCTTGACGGTGCTTTGCAATTCCACGTTGTATTCAAACAGATCACTGAGTTGTTCTACACCGTACATACTGCGAAATAACAGCACATCTTTACCTAGCGGTGTTGTGATCGAAATTTGGCGATTATCTTGGGTAAAAGTCATGGCTTTACAGTGAAAGATTGGGACAGTTGGCAATGGCACGTCCAGATTGCGCGAAGTGCAATTTTACCATGGCTTCTATCCCCAAAGGCTTAATTCTTACACACCTTACACGTTATGGAAAGCGAACTTAATTGTCTGTATGTTATGTGTTTGGAATCTGTATTTGTTGTGAAATCCTTACTGTCGTAGCGTGAGATGAATGTCAGGCAAGCACAAAACACCCGCAAAAGTGAGGGAATTTTTATGCTACACTAGCCAGCACCTTTGCCCGCGAGGGCTGATTCTGATCGATTTCTCCCCGGAGTAACTCCCCATGGCCCCCACCGTCGGCACCGACCGAACCCGCATTTGCACCGACAAAGGCACCAACGCCGCCACCAATACCTTGCCCAACGGGCCGGAGTGCACCAGCCAACCGAATCGTTCGCAACTGGAACAATGGGCGCAAGATGCCAAACAGACCTACCGCAAAGGCTTGCACCAGATCGCCAGCGCCACCAACTGGATCGATACCCGCAGCGCCGTCGGTGCCTTCCTGGGCGATAAATCCTTCACCGCCGGCATCGCAGCGGGCATGGCAGAAAACCTGATCGAAGGCGTGCTCGATCTGGCCAAACTGATGTATACCCTGACCCTTGCCGATGTGTATGAAGTGCGGCACGAAACCGGTTTCTGGCGTAGCCTGGGTGCCCACATCCGGCTGGCGAGCAATCCATCTGGCCTGAATATGCTGCTAAGGGCCACCTTTTCCACCGAATTTGAACAAGAAACCCGGCGCGCCTATGAAGAGCGGCAGGTCTTATTTGCTGCCATTACCTTCGCCTTTGAAAACCCCAAACTGGCCTTCAATGGTTTGAAAGAATCCGAGCTCAAAAAGTTTGAACAATTCAAAGCCTTTAAAGAGCGCCATACTCTGGCCGGTGAATTTCACGCCGGGGTGTTGTTCGGGGCCTTGTTGATGGATGTTTTGATGATTGTCGATGGCGTCACCGCCATCTACAAAATCGCCAGCCGGGTGCCAGGCTTGCTCAAGGTGCTGGGGCGCCTGAAAAAAGCCACGCCCACCGTGAAAGTTGCCGGTGCCGGAGGAGAAGCGGCCCGTGGCGCGCGCGGCGCTGACGCGGCGGCCACAGGCAAGGGCGGTAAAGGGGGCGAAGCGGGCAAGGGCGGTGAAGGCGGCAAGGGCGGCGACAAAGGCAAAGCTGATCCCAAAAAAGAAGGCAAGTCAGAAAAAGACGGTTCACCTTGTCCACTGAAAGGTCGCCCGGTCGATGCCATCAACGGCTGCAAAGTCTTGTTCGACGCGCTGGAACTGGATTTCGACCTGCCCGCACCGCTGGCGCTGCCATGGCAACGTAGCTATAGCTCCGACAATGGACGCACCAGTTGGCTCGGCCAGGGCTGGCATCTGCCGATCTCGCTGGCGCTGGAATTTAGCGAGAAGCAAATCACCCTGCTCGATGGCTTGAATCGCGGCATCGCCTTTTCCCACATCCCGGTTGGCGAATCGATTTATTCCCGGCATGAACAAATCACCCTGACCCGGCAGGATCTATTGCGCTTTGAATTGGTTGATAGCGACGACGTGCGCAACCAGTTCCACCTGCCCACGCCCAATGCCAAACGGGCGCACCTGATCAAGCGCATCGACCGCAATGGCAACACCATCAGCATCGACTACAACGAGCAACAGCAACCCACTCGCGTTATCGATAGCGCTGGCCGTATATTTGCGCTGGCATTTAACCCGCAACAACGCTTGACCAGCGTTAGCCAAATCGATCCGGAAGGCAGCAGCGAATCCGTCACGCTGGTGCATTACGATTACGATGAAGCGGGTGATTTGATCCGGGTACGCAACCGCGCAGGCCAGACCACGCGCGAATTTGCTTATCGCAATCACTTGATGGTCAAACACGCCCAACCCGGCGGCCTGGTCTCCGAATACGAATACAGCGAATACCAACCCAGCGGCAAAGTGCTGCGCAACCACACCAATACCGGCTTGTCATGGCAATTTGCCTATGGCAAAAACCAGACCATGGTCACCGATAACCTGGGCCGTAAAACCCAGACCGCCTTTAACGATGACAAACGCTACCTTGGTGGCCTTGATGCCCTCGGCGGCCAAGCCGTGCGCGAACTCGATGCTTACGGTAACCTGATCGCCTACACCGATGAAGCAGGCCACACCACGCGCTATCAGTACGACACGCGCAGCCGCATGACCCGCATCGAAGACCCGGATGGTGCGGTGACGCAAATCAGTTACGACATGCGCTTCGACAAGCCGGTCACCATCACCAATGCCGCTGGCGGCATCACCCGTTTGCGCTACGACCCCTACGCCAACCTCAACAGCATCATCGACCCGCTCGGCCAAACCACCCAGTACCGGGTTGACTCGCGTGGCTTACCGATTGAAATCATCGATGCGCGCGGTGGCAGCAAAAAGCTGGAATACAACCGCGCAGGGCAAGTTACCAGCTATACCGATTGCTCCGGTCAAACCAGCCGTTTTGAGTACGACCGCTTCGGCAATCTGACCCAAACCACCGATGCACTCAACCACAGTACGCGCTATCAATACGACGAAGCCGGGCGCTTGCATGCCGCGCATTACCCGGATGGCAGCAGCGAACAATATCAATACGATCAACTCGGCCGCTTGATTGGCCACACCGATGCACTTGGCCAGCAAACCCGCTATCAGTTCGATGCCGAAGGTCGTCTGGAAAAACGCACCAACGCACTCGGCCACAGCCTGAGCTACCACTACGATGCGGCCAAACGGCTGGCGCAACTGGTCAATGAAAACGGTGCCGTGTACGCATTTGAATACGACGCACTGGATCGTCTGCGTCAGGAAACCGGTTTCGATGCGCGCACCACCCGTTACGACTACGATCTGGCAGGCAAGCCGAAAACCAAAATCGAACTCGGCCAGGTGACAGGTGATGGTGTCGATAACAGCATCCGCACCGAATTCCAGCGCGATGTCATGGGGCGTTTGATCGAAAAAACCGTGTCCGGTGCCCAGCACGCCAGCGCCATGGTCAACCGCTACCAGTACGATACCCTGGGCCGATTGGTACACGCCGCCAACCCTACTGCAACGGTTGAACTGGAATACGACGCCATCGGCCAACTGCGCGCAGAAAAAAGTCGCATGCCCAGCGGCAGCGACATCTTGCACAGCGTCTTGCGCCATAGCTATGACGAACTGGGCAACCGCACCCAAACCATTTTGCCCGATGGCCGCACACTGAATCATTTGTACTACGGCTCCGGCCATCTGCACCAGATCAATATCGATGGCGAAGTCATCAGCGACATTGAACGCGACAACAAGCACCGGGAAGTAAGCCGCAGCCAGGGCGCGCTTACCAGCCAGTTCCAGTACGACCCGGTAGGCCGCCTGAGCGCACAAGTGGCGCAACTCGATCCAGCCCGCGCGCACGCCAGTCTGGCGCAACAGCGTGAGGCGTGGCAGGGCGCAGAGGGCGCACTGGCAGGTGCCACCAACCAGAACACCACCCCCGCCATCATTGCAAGGCAATACCAGTACGACCTGGCAGGCAATTTGATCGCGCAAAATGATCAACGTTTCGGCAAAACCGTGTACCAGTACGATGCCATTGGCCGTATTCTGGGCGCAGCGCAACCGAATCTGTCGGAAACCTTTGCCTTTGATCCAGCCCATAACCTGCTTGACCCAGCCAGCATTAACCAGGGCAATAGTGGCGGCAGGGTAGAAAACAATCAGTTGACGGTGTTTGAAGACAAACGCTTTGCCTACGATGCGCATGGCAATTTGGACGACAAGAAAATTGGCAAACATACCCGGATTGAACTGGTCTGGAATGCCAAGCACCAGCTCATTCAATCCCGGGTAACGCGTGATGCAACGGCAGCGACACCGACAACCCAAACTACCGAATACGGTTATGACCCATTTGGAAGGCGTATTTTCAAGCGCGATGCCTTTGGTGAAACCCGGTTTGTATGGGATGGCAATCGCATGCTGGCAGAAACGCGCGGTAGCCACACACGGACTTACCTGTATGCAGATAGTTCGTTTGTGCCATTGGCGCAAATCGAATCAGGTGACAAACCTGTGGTTGATATGGCTAAACCGAAAGCTGAAGTATTGTATTTTCATACCGACCATCTCGGCACGCCGCGTGAATTGACTGATGATGATGGCAAATTGCATTGGGCGGCCACTTACAAGGCTTGGGGTAATGTGCTCCGGGTTGAAATGGCTGAGGAGCAGGAACGTATTGCACCAAACGAATTGGTTCAAATGCAGGCATTACGATTCCAGGGCCAGTATTTTGATGTGGAAACTGGCTTGCACTATAACCGTTATCGATACTATGATCCGGATATTGGGCGGTTTGTGTCCCAGGATCCGATTGGGTTGCTTGGAGGAGCCAATATCTATCGGTATGCCCCGAATCCGATAAGCTGGATTGATCCATTTGGGTTAATTGCAGAAACGGCTCCGGGTTACAACGTATATGGTTTGTATGCACCAGGAAGCAATACGCCATACTATGTTGGAATCACTGACGACTTGGCTCGGCGCCGTGCAGAACATATTGATTCAGGTCGATTGGCAGGTGGTGCTGAGATGGAACCAATTCGGAAAAATGTTACATATGGAGAGGCACGAGGAATTGAGCAAGCCAATATCGAATTCTATAAAACAAAGACGGGCACTATAGGATCTGATTTGAAAGATTCGACTACCTTTGCCGAGCGGGGAAATAAAGTGGCATCTTTTGATCATGATAATAAAACTCGTGATCCTTCAAGACAAGCTTATTTTGAAGATGCATATAAGAAAGAAATGGATCGTAAGAAGAAAGGATGTTGAGAAACATGCTGAGCTTGATAAAGTTTTTTGTTAATTATTAAATTGAATGAAGGAGGCATAATGGGATGGTGGAATGCACCGGAGGATCCAAACTTGGTGATCGGGGACACAGTTCTTGATTCTGTTCGGCATTTTTTAAATGAATTTAGTCGCGAGTATCAGGTAGATTTGTCCAGGAAACCAACACTGCAAGAGCTGGAATATGTATTGAATCTGGCATGTCGGATAAATGCAGATAACGAAATTTTGGACAATTTCGATGAAATTGAGATAAAACAGGTAGTTATTAAAACTGCTAAGCGTGCCAAGCGACAAAAAACAAAGCCAGGAGATATTTTTTCTTTTAAATTAGATGATGGCCGATTTGGTTTTGGACGAATTGTGAGTGTCATCTCAATTGGAGCTGTTGCTGAAATATTTGACTATTTTGCTAATCAACCAGTATTTGATTATTCGAGGCTGGGACATTGGTTGATTTCACCAGTGCCAATCGATAGCTTTTCATTACTTGAACGAGGCAAGGAAGGAGATTGGCGAATAATTGGACAAACCTCCAATTTTATTCCAGGCCCTGAATTTGAGGCAATCAGGTTTGTATACGGAAGAAATGTCGATTCGCAGACGGTAGTGAATATTAACGATCACGAAGCACCCATTAGTGCTGAAGATGCAAGTAAACTACCAAGATACTCTCCCTTGGGCGATATGGGTATAAAGAAATTGGTTGATGAACATCTCGTGGGTTACTCAAAAAAGGAGTGAGAGAATCGCTGATTAGATAGTAGACCAGATGACATTGGCTGCATTCAGAGCTCAGTTCCAATGATTCTGTCTGAAACCTTTGGGGGCCTCGAAAAAAACCAACCTCTGGCATGATATTGCGATACTGATTATAAACCGCAAATCATGATCAAAATCAGTCTGTTTGCCGACCGAGAACGCGAAGCCAAGCTCAATTTCCTAATGGTCCAAAAAAAACTGGTGCGTATGAGCGATTTTGAAAGAAATATTGGAAGGAAAGCGCGAAAGGAATGAGAGGAAGTGCTAAATATTATAGAGAACCTGCGAAACAACTTTGACTCTGATGAATTTAGAATCGGCGGCGGTGTTAATGATGATGCCATTGGAGCGGCAGAGCGTGAGCTAGGCTTGGCATTTCCAATGTCCTATAAAGAATTTCTCAAGGAAGTTGGCTGGTTGGAAATATCCAATGTATATTTTTTTGGCATTCCTGAGCAACTTTATGGCGAAGGTAGTGTGGTTAAAATGACTAAATTTTCTCGTGAAAATTGGCAATTGCCACCAAATTGTATAGTTATTTATTCTTCTGAAGATAAGTTGCTTTGGTGTATTGAGTGTGATGGTAATGTCAATCCAGTGATCAAAGGTTATGATACTGAAAAGAGGAAAATTCTATCCAAAATTGCCAATGATTTTGAATCACTTATGGATGAATATCTTGATCAATAAAGAGTGAAAATTTGGAATTGAAGAGTATCCGCAAATTTTGTTGGAATAGCCTGAGGATTTATTCAGTTTGAATTCAATAGGTGTGAAAAAATGGACATTGAGGAACTACCATTTATCTACTTCCCTGGCGCTATAATTCTTTGATGTCTGTCTTATCTGAATATTTTCTGTTGTAATTAAATGCCGATTCGGGTGCTAAGGTGCGAGTTGATTATTTTTTAAATGTTTCATCCTCAAAAGAGGCAATCACATTTTATGTCAATGAGTTGGCATTATTTCGGATCGATATTGAATACGGAATGAATACATATCTTCTGAGTCGAATAGGAAATAAATCGTCCTGCATTTGTATTCGCGAAGGTGAATTGTTTGGAACTAAATCTCCCTTGTTTGGCCTGGAAGTCGAAAGCTGCGCGCGAGAGTTTAAACGTATTTCAAGCATTGATTTGAGTAATGGAGCAAAGCTTGTACCCGATCGCAATGGCAGACTTGTAGTCAGCGATTTTCCAACGGGATGTAGTTTTGAAATGCAAGATCCATCAGGCAACAAGTTTCTAATTTTTGAGGAATATATTTTCCCATGAGGAATTCTGCATTTGATTTTTAAATGTAATATGATTCATTGGTTGGATTTTTTCTCTCTTAATAATTCTGTCACTGAAAAATAATGAAATTATATCGATATTGGCCTGGACACTCGAAGTGTTACATGCTCTCATGGTTATTGTGATTGTTGAAATGAACATAGTTGATTTTATTGATGGAAATAGACACTTAAAAGCCATGTATCCTGACGGTATTTCTGGAGAAGTTTTATTGGGGCAAATTGGATTTGATGCCGAGGGACGAGTAAGCTTACATATTCATACGCGCCAGAAACCTGCAATTGAAATTGCCAAATGGGGAAAATGGGAAAAGCAGTTTAATGTGGTCGTTATAAAGTTGCTCGGACGAGGTGGAGATTTGGTAAGGATAAATAATTGGAAGCATGTTGCTTTTAATTCTTTCGATGCCTTTCCCGAGGGGAATTCTTTCCTGATTGTGCAGCATGGTGATGGTTGGGATATAGAATTGTCTTTTTCAGGCTTAATATTTCAGGGATGTGATGTGTATTTAAGTTGATGAGCAAAGAGTAGAAAAACTATTTTTATTCATTGAAAATAATTTGCAAAATTCCTGGATTGGGTATTGCCCAGAAAGTTAATGAATTATTTGATGTGTGACAGATAGCATGAAATTGGTAAATGAAGGCTCTATGACGTTTCGTGTGGAACTTGATGCATTTATTGATTTTGATGAATCATAAAAAAGCAGGATGCGGCAGGGATGCTATAAGTCGCACCCTCTGCCAAAACCATTAACGTCCAGCATCAAGGTGTGTCCGTGAGTTTTTTCAGCATGCTTGCGTTTTGCCAGGCAGTTTGGCTACCCACTTTCCTCAGCGACGCCAAAACAAAGCCCACTTTCCCCTGCTATTCCACCGATCAACCCCACGCCGCCAGCGCCATACTACGCTTTCCTGCATTGTCCCCCTAGCGTGAGAGCATGGCTGAAGAAAGCGACGCCGAAAAAACCGAACCGGCCTCTGAGAGGCGCCTGGAACAGGCGCGTGAAGAGGGTGATGTGCCGCGTTCGCGTGAACTGACCACGTTTGCGGTCTTGATGACATCGGGCATCGGGATGTGGCTGTGGGGTGGGCGCATTGTGGCGGAACTTAACCGCATCATGATTGCGTCGCTGTCGCTGCCGCGCGAACAGGTATTTGATGCGCATTTGCTCTATGAGCGGGTGCTCAATGATGTGGTGCAGTTGATGCTGGTGTGTATTCCCGTCGGCCTGGCGATCATGTTGGCTGCGCTGGCCTCGCCAATGGCAATTGGCGGCTGGTTGTTCAGCGGCAAGGCAGTGATGCCCAATTTTGGACGTTTGAACCCTTTGAAAGGCATCGGCAATTTGTTTTCCAAAAACTCGCTGGTGGAATTGATCAAGGCACTGGTGAAAACCCTGATCGTGGGCAGCATTGCCTGGGTCGTGATCATGGCGGAAAAAGATCAGGTGGTGGCGCTGGCGGTGGAACCATTGAAACAAGCCATCATGCATGCCGGGCATTTGATGATAGTGACCTTTTTGGCCGTTGCCAGCGGCCTGGCGCTGATTGCCCTGATCGATGGCCCGTATCAGCTTTGGCATTATGCCGATAAATTGAAAATGACGCGCCAGGAAGTGATTCAGGAAGCGAAAGAATCCGACGGTAATCCGCAGATCAAGGGACGCATCCGCCAGTTGCAGCGCGAAATGGCGCGCAAACGCATGATGGCTGCAGTGCCCACCGCCGACGTGGTGGTGACCAACCCGACCCACTATGCGGTAGCACTCAAATATGCAGAAGGCAAAATGGGCGCGCCGCAAGTGGTAGCCAAGGGCATGGATGAAGTGGCCGCCAAAATCCGGGAGCTGGCCAAGGAAAATAATGTCGCCATGCTGGAAGCGCCCCCCCTGGCGCGTGCCTTGTACAAGCACACCGAAATCGGCGATGAAATTCCGCAGGCGCTGTACACCGCCGTGGCCGAGGTGCTGGCCTATGTATTCCAGTTGCGCATGTTTACAGCGCGCGGCGGTGTGCGGCCAGTGTTGCCCAAGGATATTGAGGTGCCACCGCAAATGGATCCGCTGAACCCGGCCGCAGAACAGGCCAAAGCCGCCAAACTGGATGGCGCGGCAGACCCCGGCCCGGACTGAGTTTGAATCAATCTGAATGAAGTTGAATGGTTTTGAATAGTTTTGAATGAGGCTGATTGAAGCCGAAGCGAATTGAAGCAAGTTGAATGGAAGAGGTGATGCAATGAATGGTTTGACGCTCCCCCCCTGGCTGGCCGGATTAAGTACCAAAGGCCTGGCTGCACCGGTCATCATTATCATGCTGCTGGCAATGATGATATTGCCCTTGCCTGCGTTTGTGCTGGACGTGTTCTTCACCTTCAATATCGCACTCTCCATCATTGTGCTGTTGACCAGTTTGTATACGGTGAAACCGCTGGACTTCATGGCATTTCCGGCGGTGTTGCTGGTTTCTACCATGTTGCGCTTGTCGTTGAATGTGGCTTCAACCCGGGTGGTGTTAACCGAAGGCCATACCGGGCCGGATGCGGCGGGTAAGGTGATTGAAGCGTTTGGTCACTTTTTGATCGGTGGCAATTACACCGTCGGGATTGTGGTGTTTGTGATCTTAACCATCATCAACTTTACCGTAGTTACCAAGGGTGCGGGTCGTATCGCCGAAGTGGGCGCCCGTTTTGCCCTCGATGCGATGCCGGGTAAACAAATGGCGATTGATGCCGACTTGAACGCCGGGCTGATCGCCGAAGCCGAAGCGCGCCGTCGCCGTACCGAAGTGGCGCAAGAAGCCGAATTTTACGGTGCCATGGATGGTGCCAGTAAATATGTGCGCGGCGACGCGATTGCCGGGATATTGGTGACCGTCATCAATATTGTCGGTGGTTTGCTGGTAGGTATGCTGCAACACGATATGGCCTTTACCGATGCCCTGAAAAACTATACCCTGCTGGCCATTGGTGACGGCCTGGTGGCGCAAATCCCTTCGCTGATCATTTCCACCGCAGCCGGTATGATTGTTTCGCGCGTTGCCAGTGAACAGGATATTGGCAGCCAGTTGATCAACCAGTTATTCATGAAGCCCCAGGTGATGGGTATTTCCGCATCCATTATTGGCGGCATGGGTTTGATCCCCGGCATGCCGCATATTGCATTTTTACTGCTGGCGGCTTTGTTAGGCGGCGCTTCGTATATATTGACCCAGCGTGCCAAAGCAGCGGCAGTGGTGCCGGAAGTGATACCGGAAGCCCCGCCTGCACCGGTAGAAAATGAAGAAGCCAGTTGGCAAGACGTGTTGCCGGTCGATACCCTGGGGCTGGAAGTGGGTTATCGCCTGATTCCGCTGGTCGATCGCGGTCAGGGTGGCGAACTGCTGAAACGCATCAAGGGCATCCGCAAAAAGTTTGCCCAGGAAGTCGGCTTTTTGGCACCGCCCGTGCATATCCGTGACAATCTGGAACTCAAACCATCGGCCTACCGCATCGCCTTCAAAGGGGTGGAAGTGGGTTCCGGCGAAGCCTTTAACGGCCAGTTTTTGGCAATTAACCCCGGCATGGCCAGTGGCACCTTGCCCGGCATTGTTACCAGTGACCCGGCCTTTGGCTTGCCAGCGATCTGGATCGATGCCAACCTGAAAGAACAGGCCCAAACCATGGGCTATACCGTGGTCGATGCCGGTACCGTAGTGGCAACCCATATGAATCACCTGATCACCACCAACGCGGCCGAACTGCTGGGGCGGCAGGAAGTGCAAGCCTTGCTCGACCATTTGGGCAAAGACAATCCCAAACTGGTGGAAGATCTGGTGCCGAAAATGATTTCGCTCTCGACCCTGCAAAAAGTCTTGCAAAACCTGCTGATGGAAGGCGTGCATATCCGCGATATGCGCTCGATCATCGATGCCCTGTCCGAGCACTGCATGAGCACGCAAGACCCGGCTGAACTGACCGCGCTGGTACGGATTGCCCTGGGCCGTGCGATTGTGCAGCAAATCTTCCCGTCCGAAGCCGAATTGTCGGTGATGACGCTCGATAACCGGCTCGAACGCCTGTTGATGCAAGCCCTGCAAGCCAGTGGCCCGGATGGGGCCGGGATCGAACCCGGTCTGGCCGATACGCTGGTACAACAGGCTGGTAATGCGGTGCGCCAGCAAGAACAAATGGGCTTGACCCCGGTATTGCTGGTGCCCGGCCCACTGCGCACGCTGTTGGCGCGCTTCCTGCGCCGCACCTTGCCACAGTTGAAGGTGTTGTCGCATGCGGAAATTCCGGACTCCAAAACCATCCGCGTTACCAGTCTGGTCGGGGGCTAATCCGTCTGCATAAAAATGCCGTTATACTTGGGGCAAATTATGCTTGATGGAGGATGCAATGAAGCACTACGGTATGTTATTGATGGCGTTGGTGTTGTTGGGCTGCGGTGAGCGTTCGGCTTATGAAGAAAAAGCCGAGGCCAATGCCAAAGCCCGGGCCGAGGAAAACAAAGCGGCGCATGAAAAACGCGAGAAAGGTGATTGATTGCAAGGTTGGCGTGGCGCTACCTGCGCAACGCCAGCCTTGCCGTGGCAATGGGTAAATTAATAGTTACCCATAAAATCTTTTTTGCCAATTTCCACGCCGTTATGGCGCAGCAGCGCATAGGCGGTCGTCACATGGAAGAAAAACTGGGGAATGCCATACCCGGTCAAATAAACCTGGCCTGTCATTTTCCGTTCCTTCGGGGTGCCGGGGCGCAGCACGATTTCGATTTCTTCACTGCCAGCAAATTGCGCTTCGGTCAAACCATCCAGCAAGGCCAGGGTTTTCTTGATGCGCGCTTGCAGATCAGCAAAGCTTTGTTCATTATCTTCAAACGACGGCACTTCCTGCCGTGCCAGCCGCAATGAGACGCTCTTGGCAAAATCGGCAGCGATTTGTACCTGGCGGATCAGGTTAAACATGTCAGGAAACAGGCGCGCTTGCAGCAGCGCACTGGCTTCAAAATTTTTGGCAGTGGCGTGGGCTTCGGCTTTACTGAGCACATCGCTCAGGCTGTTCAGCATCTGGCGGAATACCGGCACACTGGCCGAATACATGGAAATCGACATAACAACTCCTTGGTGGGGTAAATTTGACAACGCGGCAATGCGCTGTGGGTGCGCAACCGGGCGGATTATAGCCCTTGCTGCCAGAATCGGCTTGTTACCATGGATTTTGCCCGGGGGATGCATGACGCTGCCATGCAGGGAGCCGGGAGATTTGTGATTACGGTGACGCAGCGGTGCGCCGTGTTATTTTTTACGCCTTTTTGCAAGTTGCAAATCCGGCCTGTAACCGCGTCGCCGCGCCTCATTTACCAGTTGATGGCGCGTTTTGCAGTCAAACAAGTCGAACATGACACGATTGCTGTGCTTGACCAAGCTGAGGGAGACGTTAATTTTTTGACTAATCTCGTGGTTGCTAAGGGCTGGATCTTCCATCAGCCGCGCCAGTATTTTGCGGCAAGAATTGTTCAGTTCCGGTAGCTCGTCTGGCCCGCCTTCGCCCCAGTCCGGCGGCAAACTGGGCTGGCCTGCCAATACGGTGGCGATGGCAGGTAGCAAATCATCGGCACTCCCGGCCTTATCAACAAATCCAACCACACCGCTGCGCTGGCAGACCAACTGCGCAGAACCGAAGCAGTGGGCCGAAATCACAATCGCTTGCGCCCCGTTTTGCTCAATAGCCGGTAACAAATTCAACCCTTCCAGCACCGGGCTGTTATCCAGCTTTAAATCCAGCAAGGCAAGATCAAACTTCTGTCTTTCCAGTTTCGCCAGCGCTATCGCAGGCGTTTGCGCCGTCTCCACCTGATATTGCTGGCGCAAGCGTGGCAACAACAATTCGATAAACATCAATTGATCTTCAATGAGCAAGATAGAAGGCAGCATGGGGGCGGTGTAAAAATCGTGATATGAAATCGTGCTTGACGCGGACGGATATTGGGGCTGACGGTGCTTTGTGATTGTTAAGTATTGCTGGTAATTTTGGGGAGGTTAGCGCATGGCGGGTAATATCGCAAGTCACGATCTAATATTTTTTGATAAATCCAACGAAATAATTCCGTGAGGTAATTTTTCGTTGGATTTTGGATAGACTAGAAGGGGGGGGCGCTATCATGCATGATTATTTAATAAGTAAATGATTTGGTGTTGGGTGAATGCAGAATCGTAAGTGCGACATGTTTGTAATCAAAGTGCGGTTTCTGCATTGCTGCATACAGGTTATGGTAAATGGTGAGTGCCTTACTTGGTGTGAGGTAATACTTTGCTTGATTTGCAGGTAAAAATCATCATAAAAACTGAGTCGCCTTGCTATAATGAAGCCCCCTTGTCCCTGCCTTAAGGAAATACACTATGTTTGATTTAACCCTGCCTGCGTCAGTTGCTGTTTTGCCTGTTGCATTGCCACAGTCGCTTGATCTTGGGCAAATTCCTGATGTAAATAACCCACCGCCTCCACCGAAGTAATCTTAACCATAATAATAAGTATGAAGAATTTTCCATTGCGTATGCCATTTCCAACTGAGGTGGTTAATTTGGAAATTATCTGGGTTTTCAGCGCGCGAACTTGCTGCTACGTGCATGTGTTGGACAACGGCCCCGGCATGCCTGGCCTGAATAGTCGTGACCGCAAGGCCAATTTTATGAATCTGAACATCACAAGATAATTTCATCAGGTATTTTTATCGATTCAGAATGG
>JBDLSU010000095.1:0-2705 GCA_039799405.1 Pseudomonadota bacterium
AGCACCGCCAGCAGCCCGGCACTGGCTCAGGCTTTGCTGGCGAGTATGGACATTATCGAAGGCGCGGAAGGGCGGCAGCGCCGTGCCCATTTGCAGGCGCTGGTGGCGCAGTGGCAGCACAGCAGCCTGGGTGATTGCTGGCAGCGCCTGGCGTCCGCCACCGCGATTCAACCTTTGATCGTCGGCAGCAATGCCGCCGTCATGCGCCTGGCTGCCAGCCTGCGCGCGCGTGGCCTGTGGGTGCCCGCGATACGCCCGCCTACCGTGCCTGCGGGTACGGCGCGCTTGCGCGTGACGCTGACCAGTGCACATACCCACGAGCAGGTGCAAACCCTGACCGTGGCACTGGCCCAATTGAGCCAAATCGAAACGACCCAACCTGAAACCGGGGCCTGACGTGAAATCTGAACATAGCCACCACCATTCTTACTTTGTCACCGGCACCGATACCGAAGTCGGCAAAACCCTGGTCAGTTGCGCACTGTTGCACGGCTTGCGGAAACAGGGTTTGCCAGTGGTGGGCATGAAGCCGGTAGCGGCCGGGGCGGAACTGCGGGGCGGGGTCTGGCATAACGAAGATGTGGATTTATTGCAAGCCAACAGCAGTGTACAATTGCCGACCGAATTGGTCGCACCGTATTTGTTCCGGATTCCCGCAGCACCGCATCTTGCGGCGCAGCATGAACCGCAGCCCGTGCAGATCGATCTGGAACTGATTTTGGCGCGCTACCAGCAACTGCGCCAGCACTGCCCGAATGTGCTGGTGGAAGGCGTGGGCGGTTTCCGCGTGCCGTTTTCTGACGATGCCGATAGCGCCGATCTGGCTGTGCGGCTGGCTTTGCCGGTGATATTGGTGGTGGGTATTCGGCTCGGTTGCATCAACCATGCGCTGTTGACGGCGGAAGCGATTGCGGTGCGTGGCTTGACCATGGCGGGTTGGGTGGCGAATACGGTTGATACCGAGATGCGCTTTGCCCAGGAAAATATCGATGCCCTGCGCGAGCGCATTGATGCGCCGCTGTTGGGCACCATTCCGCGCCTGGCCTTGCCCAACAATATTTTCAAAGTCGCGGCGGCGGCAAGCTTTCTGGATTTTTCCCGGCTTGGCCCACCCGCCAGACCGGGCCATGATTTTGCATTGAATATGACCAAACCGAATACGATTGAACCGAATACGACCGAATTGAATACGATTGAACTGAATACTAACGAAGGACAAAAATGAACGATATTTCCGCAAGCGCGCCACTGACCTTTCACCCACGGCCAGAACCGATCAATCTGCCTGCCAATCCAACCTGGCCGTTGGAGCAAATCCTGGCCCTGTATGAATTGCCGTTTAACGATTTGCTGTTCCAGGCCCAGCAAGTCCACCGCACCCAGTTTCCGCAGCAAGATGTAGAACTGGCGACCCTGCTCTCGATCAAGACCGGTGGCTGTGAAGAAGATTGCGGCTATTGCCCGCAAGCCGCGCGCTACGATACGGGTGTTGAAGCCAAAAAGATTTTGCCATTGGATGAAGTGTTGCAAGCCGCGCGTGAAGCCAAGGCCAATGGTGCCACCCGTTTTTGCATGGGCGCGGCCTGGCGTGAGCCGAAGCAGCGCGATATGGAAAAAATCGAAGCCATGGTTGGCGCGGTGCATGATCTGGGCATGGAAACCTGCGCCACACTGGGCATGCTGACCGAGCAACAAGCGTATGCGCTGAAAAAAGCCGGGCTGGATTATTACAACCATAACCTGGATACCGCGCCGGAATTCTACGGCAACGTCATTTCCACCCGCGATTATCAAGACCGTCTGGATACCCTGGGCCGGGTGCGTGAAGCTGGCCTGAAAGTATGCTGCGGCGGCATCGTCGGCATGGGCGAATCGCGCCTGCAACGCGCTGGCCTGATCGCGCAATTGGCGAATTTGAACCCGTATCCGGAATCGGTGCCGGTCAACCATCTGGTGCAAGTGGAAGGCACACCCTTGCACGGGCTCGATCCGCTCGATCCCTTGGAATTTGTGCGCACCATTGCGGTGGCCCGTATCACCATGCCCAAGGCACGGGTGCGCCTGTCGGCCGGACGCCGCCAAATGGGCGAAGCGGTACAAGCCTTGTGCTTTTTGGCCGGGGCCAATTCAATTTTTTATGGCGACAAATTATTGACCACCGAGAATCCGGAAGCCGATGACGACCGCGCCCTGTTGGCGAAACTGGGCTTGCGTACCCGCGCCGCAACCGTCACATCCTGACATTGCCGGGCCGACATTAGGGTTCAGATTGAGTTCACATCAAACTAAAAACAGAGAGAACGCCATGTTTACAAAAATCCTGATCGCCAATCGTGGCGAAATCGCCTGCCGGGTGGCAGCGACTGCGCGCCGCATGGGCGTGAAAACGGTGGCGGTGTATTCCGAAGCCGACGCCAACGCCAAGCATGTGGCGGTGTGTGATGAAGCGGTGTTGATTGGCCCCGCTGCCGCGCGTGACAGTTATTTGCGCTACGACAAAATCATTGCCGTGGCGCTGGAGTCCGGTGCCCAGGCGATTCACCCCGGTTATGGATTTTTGTCAGAAAACAGCGAATTTGCCGACGCCTGCGCGGCGCAAGGTCTGGTGTTCATCGGGCCACCAGCTTCCAGCATTCGCGCCATGGGCAGCAAATCGGCTGCCAAAACCCTGATGGAACAAGCCAAAGTGCCCTTGGTGCCGGGCT
>JBDLSU010000096.1:0-2648 GCA_039799405.1 Pseudomonadota bacterium
ATCAATTTCGCTCAACCCGGATTCGATTCTTGATACCTGGAAAAAATTGGGTGATGCGGTATCGGCCAACGCCGGTACTGGCGGCCCGATTGATTGAATAGAAACCTATGGCCGTTGTTAATAAATCTGTCCTGCTGGCCTACAGCGTCGAACAAATGTTCGCGCTGGTGGAGCGGGTTGAAGATTACCCCAGGTTTTTGCCCTGGTGTGATGCGGTGCAAGTGAGCGAGCGCGGGGTGGACAGTTTGACCGCCACCCTGTCGATCCAGTATCGCGGGGTCGGCCAATCGTTCACCACCACCAATGTCCATGTACCGCCGCAATCGATGGAAATGCGCCTGGTCGATGGCCCGTTCAAAAGCCTGGACGGGCGCTGGCAATTCATCCCCCTGCGCGCCGACGCCTGCAAGGTGGAATTCAATTTGAATTATGAATTTTCCAACCGGGTGCTGGAGCAAGTGGTGGGGCCGGTGTTCAGCGTCATTGCCAACAGTCTGGTCGATTCGTTTTGTAAGCAGGCAGATAAAGTGTATGGAAAATCCTGAGAATCAGAATAAAGCACTGCTGGCGGTGCAGCTTTGTTATATGCGTCCTGACCTGCAGGTCTTGCAAGACTTGCAGCTAGCTGCAGGCAGCACACTGCAACAGGCGATTATGGCCAGTGGCATTTTGCAGCAAGCGCCGGAAATTGATTTGAACGTCAACAAGGTCGGCATTTTTAACAAAATCAAACCACTCGATACGGTGTTGCGCATGCATGACCGGATCGAAATCTATCGGCCTCTGGTAGCCGACCCCAAAACTGCACGGCGGCAGCGGGTGGAAGAAAAGCGGCTCAGGCTGGCGCGGATCCAGAGTATGCCGCGCAATAAAGTCTGAAAACCTGAAAACTGGCAACCTGAAACCTGAAAAAATGGCGCATTTGCCAGCAAAATCGTTTAGGGAGAAACGCCAGCCATCTGCTACAATGCTACCAACTCAATCCTGAATCATGTCTTTTCACTCAAACTTGTGATGGGCACCCTGCATCATTGGAGGCATTATGGTATCTCCGCTGGCAACAAAACTCAATCTCCCCACCTCGGGCTCGAATACTGGCATCGTTCCGCCGGATGTACTGGCGCGTGTTACGCAAACTTTGCAATCCAAAAACACGCTGGCACCGAAAATTAATGCGGCGCTGGCAAGTGACCGCACCAAGTTGTCCGGTCTCGGGCAATTGCAAAGCGCGCTGAATAATTTTCAGAACGTGGCGCAATCGATCTCCGGTGATGGCCTGAGTACCGGAACCAGTTCCAGCGCCAGCAATGTGGTCAAAGCCATTGGCTCCAAATCGGCCGTGGCGGGTAATTATAATGTTCAGGTCAATCAACTGGCGCAAGGTCAGGTGTTGCAAAGTAAAACCCTGGCAACACCAGATACCACCATCGGCACGGGCAGCCCCAGTTCGATCCGGATCGATTTTGGCAGCAGCAGCGGCAGTGGTTTTGTGCCAAACGGCGCGCCGAAAAATGTGGTGATCAATAGCGGTAATAATAGCTTGCAAGGGATTGCTTCGGCCATCAACGAAGCCAATATCGGGGTTGAAGCCAAGGTGGTAGCCAGTGGCAAACAATTTGCTTTGCAATTAACGGCCCCTTCGGGCAGTAACCAGACCCTGCGTATTGCCGTCAATGGCGATACCAGCTTGCAAAATTTGCTCAATACCGACCCGGCAGGCAGCAAAAACCTGAGCCAGGTGCGGGCCGGACAAAATGCCGAATTTAGCGTCAACGGGGTGGCTGGCAGCAGTAGCAGCAATGTCGTTACCACTGCCATTACCGGCACCCGGCTGGAACTCAGTGCCAAAGGCAGCAGCCAGGTGGTGGTGACGCAAGACAATGCGCAAATTGGCAAAAATGTCGATAACCTGGTCAGTGCTTTTAATACCCTCAATGGCAAATTGCGCTCGCTGGCGCAAGGCGAGCTCAAAACCGATGGTACCGCCGGGGTGGCGCAAGAACGCCTGGCGCGTACCTTGCGCAATAGTGAAGTAACGGGGGCCGATGGCAAGAGCGTGACGCTGGCCTCGGTTGGCATCAGCGTTGGTGCCAATGGCGATCTGGCGCTGGATCGGAATAAATTGCAGGCTGCGATTGTGGCCGACCCGACTGCAGTGTCGCGCCTGTTTTCGCAAAGCGGCACCGGCCTGGCCGATGGTTTGAATAACCAGATCAAGAGTTTGACCGGGGCCGATGGCACGGTGACACGCGAAACGGCGGCGCTGAACAAGGATATCTCTCAACTCAACACCAAAAAAACCAATCTGGCGCGGGCTTTGACCCTACAAGCCAATGCACTGGTGCAACAATACAGCCAACAACAGAGTAATGCCTTGCCCGGTTTGCCCGGCAACGGCAGCAGCAGCGGCAATTTGTTTGATATTATTGGTTAAATAGCCTGGTTTTATCGCCAAAAACCAACAAATCCGTGTTGGTGGGCTTGCATTGTCCGGCAAGCAGCCTGCTTTGTGCTAAGGTTGCTGACACTGGCTTGGCTTTTCCGATTGTTTTCTTACTATCCAAATTCTATGTCCCGCCCTGTCGTCATTGTTCCCGCCTGCACCCGTATGCTGGGTGCGCACCTGAACCATACGGTGCAAATGAAAT
>JBDLSU010000097.1:0-6334 GCA_039799405.1 Pseudomonadota bacterium
GGTCAATTGCCAGCAGCGACACCTGTTGCACGCTGTTGCGCTTGACATAGCTTAAATCGCCATCGGTTTTATAGCCGATCAGGTAAGGGCGATCCGACACCAGCGCCGTGGTTTCCGCCGCCACATTGCGCCCACCTTCCGGCTCAAACGCTTTTACCAGCAGATGCAATTCAAAAGTGGCATTTTGGTAGCGCGACAAATCCAGCGCCAGCGTGGCATCGCCCTGGGCGTCGGTTTTGGTTTTGGCCAAATCTTGCTGATGTTGTTCTCTTTGCTTGAGCGGATCGTAAAACTGGTAATCCGGGAACTGGGCAAACGAAGGATAGGTGGGCGAGAGCGTCAGTTGTGCTTCCACCCGGCGTTCTGGCGCGGGCGTGCCAAACAGGTTTTGCACATTGATTTTGGCGCTCAACTGCTCCGGTGTGACCCAGCCGCCTTCGCTCTCCCGCGACAAACGGGCCGACACTTTCATCCGATCCGGCATAAATTCCTGCACCTTTACCGACAGGCTGGACAGCAATAAACCCGCCACTTCGCTGCTACCCGGTGCGCTGCTGCCGCTATCGCGCCCCAGATACAAATTAACCGTGTAGTTGCCGGTAGGCGAAGCGTCCTGGGTGGTATGGGAAAATTCCGCCATGCCGCCCAGGCCCAGCTTGAGCTTTTGCCGACGAATGGACAAGCCACGCGCATCAATCACTTCCGCTTCCACCGGCAAATCCGCCAGTTTCTGGGTCCAGCCGAGCGATTTGACGATGATGCCGATATTCATGGTGTCACCGGGGCGGTAAATGCCCCGGTCGGAGAACAAATAGCCTTGCATCTGATTCGGCAATCCGGTGCTTACCACGCCGCTGACATCAAAGCGCGACACATCCAGATTGCGGTCTTGCCGGTTCAGCGGCAAATAACTCAAATCGCCCGCTTTTTTCACCACCAATACCACCGGCAGTTTTTCGCGCAGCATACCGGCCACGCTCGGCAAATGGGCCAGGCCGTTGGCGTCGGTGTGCTGGCTGACCAGCACCGCCCCATTGCGCGCCCAGATTTCTACCGTGGCATTGGCAACCGGCTGGCCGTCGTGGATCGATTGCACAAACACATCGCGGCTGCCATCCAGAGCGGTTTTCGAGACAATGCCCAGATCGGTGACAATTACCAGGCGGCGGTCACGCATCTTGCTATAGTCCGGCTTTTCTTCCTCTTCGCTTTCGCCATTGTTGTACGCTGGCTCGTCTTCGCCATCACCGGTTTGTTCGCCATTGCTGTCGCTGTAGCTGGCGCGGCGGTCGGCGCGGTCATTGGTGCGCTCATCCTGCGGCGCGTCCGGGTCATAGGCTTGTACCGTCAGGATGAAAATACCGCGTTTGTCGCTGGCATCTTTATGTAAATAGTCAGAAAAATCGATGCTTTCATAGCTGGTTTTACCGGGTCTGGCATTGAGCTGGATTTTTTTCTCAAAGCGTTCGGTCAGGTTGTCCGGGGTCAGGCGTGAGTAAAATTCCGGCTTGCTCATATCGCCTTCGGCCTGCGTCACCAGGTGCTGCAATTGCTGCGGCAACAGGCGCGCCAGTTCAATTTTCACACCCGGCACATCGCGCACCAGCAGCGGCAGTTTTTTCTCACCCGACAGCGCCAGCAGCGAACCACGGCTCATGATCGCCAGTTCCGGTGCCGAGCGTTTGATGCGGAAAATCTCCAGCCGGTCGGCCCCCAACTGGTAGCCCCCCACCGATTTCAAACCCTTGGGGATTTTCACGAACATGAAGCGGCCCGGTTCAGCCGCAAACTTCATCGCATGCATATCCCGCACTTCGCGCTCGGCCGGGGTCATCGCCAGTTTGATGGCTTTCGATTGCTTCAGCACTTCCTCCGTCACCTGGGCCGGATCACTCCAGACCCGACTATCCTCCTCGTTCCCGTCATCGCCCTTGCGGGTTTCCGGCAATATCCAGGCTTGCACCGCGCGGCTGATTTCTTTTTCATGCACGCTCATGCCAGTGCTAATTTGCAGCATGTTTTCCGGGTCGCCATTATCGCCCGTCACAATCATTTGCTTCACTTCGCTAATATCCAGACTGTACAAACCGGGAATCGAGAGCGCCTTGATTTCATCCTTGGCCGTGGCATTGCCGCCACGCTGCGCTTTCACCCCTTCGGCCACCGTCAACGTCAAACTGGCGCTTTGTTCCGGAATCGGCAGCGGCACCGAAAACACGGTTGCCAACAGTTTGAATTTGTCATAGCTGACGGTAAATTTGGCGTTATTGCCCGGGCCAGCCTTGCCCAGCAAATTCGGTGCATCGCTGCCGGGTGTGAGTTTCAACCGTTTTTCAAATTCCGCCACCTCCACCGGATGCGAAAACGCCACTTCATACACCGCCTTGCGCAAATTAAATTGCACCGGATCCTGATAAAAACCCGGTTCGCGCAGCGTCATTTCAAAGCGTGGAGAATGGAAGTGGATTTCGCCACTCAGCTTCACATGTGAGGCCAGCGCCCGGGGTTTGATCTCGATCGTGTATTCCACATCAATCGGCCAGTCATTGGCGGGGGTAAATTCCAGTTGGGTCGGGCTGCTCCACAGCCATTTGCCGGGAATGGCGGGCGACAGGGTAATGTCATTCACCTCCTTGCCTACCTTCGATAGCGGCGCAGCGGAAGTAGAAAACGTCAACACCACCGGGCGCGGTTTGCCATTTTCTTCAATCACGGTGCGGGTTGGCGCAGTAACGGTCACGCCGGAAGCCTGCACCACCTGGCGCGTCGGTCGCACGCTGCGGAAAGAATCAAAAAACGCCTGCCAGTCATACTTCATCAGCCGTGGCGTGGCTGCCGCGCCCATTGCCAGCAAAATCGCCAACAAGCTCAACGCCGCATGGCGCGCCGCATACTGCCCAACGGGTGTCAACACTTCGCGCCCCCAGTGTACCCACGCGGGTGCCTGCCAGTGCCCCAGCAACGCGCCCGCCAGCGCCCGCACGGGTATCAGGATCAACATGGTTATCTGCCATAGCAGGCTGACGCTACGGGTGATAAAGGCATTCAATTTTTGCATGATCAATTCTTCCGGGAAAGCCCGACCAGGGCGTGGGGTGAGCAGTGAATTAATTATAGTCATTGCAAGCTGGCAAAATTCAAATTGTGAGGATTCATTCACGCCTGTGTAGCATCGCGACCCCGGGCGGGGGGATGCGTGGATGGCCGGGCGACATGTATAAAAAATCGCGTTTTCTATACATGTCGCAGTTGATATGTATAAAAAATCGCGTTTTCTATATATGTGTCGATTGATATGTATAAAAAACAGCGTTTTCTAACCACGTTACAGGTAACATGAGCAGAATAATTTGCCCCCTGGTCAGTTTTCCGAAGGATATGCCAAATGTCTGCCCTGGTTTCACTTGAGCATCTGGATAGTAGCCGATTTGAACAAGCTGCGATTTTGAAAAAATTGTCTCAGGCCAGCCGTCATTTGGCCGAGTTGAAGGGCCTGGCAGCATCGATTCCCCATCAGGATGTTTTGATCAACACCCTGGGTTTGCAAGAAGCAAAAGATAGTTCGGCAATTGAAAACATTATCACGACCCATGACGAGCTGTTCAAAGATGACGTGATGCCCGAGCTGTTTGCCAACCTGGCGGCAAAAGAAGTGTCACGCTACCGGCAAGCATTGCGGGTCGGGTTTGCCGAGGTTGAGCGTAGCGGCTTATTGACAGCCAACCACATCATCGCGATTCAGGCCGAACTGGAACGCAATAATGCCGGTTTTCGCAAACTGCCCGGCACCAGCCTGAAAGATGGCAACGGCGTAACGGTGTACACCCCGCCGCAGGAACCCGACCAGATCGTGCAATTGATGCGTGATCTGGAGCGTTTTATCAACGACAACGAGCTGTTCGACGCCGACCCCTTGATCAAGATGGCCTTGATTCATTACCAATTTGAAAGCATTCACCCGTTTTACGACGGCAATGGCCGCACCGGGCGCATTATGAATGTGCTGTACCTGGTCAAGGAAGGTTTGCTCAGTAGCCCTGTGTTATACCTGTCCAACTACATCGTGCAAACCAAGGCGGATTATTATTCACTGTTGCAGGCGGTGCGGACGGAAGACCGCTGGGAAGAATGGGTTTTGTATATGCTGGAAGCGGTAGTACAAACCTCGGTGCAAACGATTACCACCATTACCGCCATCAAGGCCGCGTTGCAAGACTACAAACACCGGATTCGTAGCCAGTACAAATTCTATAGTCAGGATTTAATCAACAATCTGTTCGCGCACCCTTATACCAAGATCGAATTTATCCAGCGAGATTTGCAGGTTTCACGGTTGACTGCGACCAAATACCTTGATGAACTGACTGCTGGCGGTTTTTTGGAAAAAAACCGGGTTGGGCGCGGAAATTACTATGTCAATATTGCATTGCGCGGGATTTTGAGTGGGGCGGGTTAGCGGTGATTGTGGCGGCTAACTTAGCGCTGGCTTATTGGCTGGATTGACCACCGTGCCAGATACGCTTGCACCAGTTATCCGGGTAAATACGATTTCTCACCAGCATTGTGAAACAGTAAATTATCGTTTGAGTATGCAAATGTAAGCAAGGCTGCAAAATTTGATAAGTTGGGATATACTGCGCCCAGTATTTTTGTATGGCCCGATCCGATATTCATTTCCGGATCGGGCCTTTTGCTTTATATCTTTCCGCAAACCATCAAATATTGAAAGACTTGCAAACATGAAACACACTTTACTGTTAGCACTGGCACTGTTGGGCGGCGCTGCCCAAGCGGATAATTTGATCACCAATGGCAGTTTTGAAGGCACTGTGCCTTTGATCGAAAATCATGGTGATGTCAATTCCATGGGTTTGACCGGAGGCTCGACTTACATGCCGGGCTGGACTGTAACCGGTTCTGAAATCGCCTGGATCGGCAGCGGCAACCCGTATGCACTGGCTGCATCCGCCGGTGACCGTTTTATCGATCTGACTGGCTGGGTCAACAACAATGGCAATCCGGCTGGCGTGGTGCAAACCATTCAAACCGTGGCAGGCCAACATTACACCCTCAGCTTTGATCTGGGTAACTCGACCAATTACAACTACGGCAACACCATCGCCCTGACTGCGCAAGTGGGCAATACTTCCCAGGTGTTCACCAATACCGATATCACCAGCACCAACTCGTGGCAGCATTTTTCGATGAATTTTGTTGCCAGCGGCAATAGCACCGATGTGTCGTTCACTGGCAAATCGGCGATCTACTATATCGGCGTGGATAACGTCAGCGTTGTTACTGCCGTGCCAGAGCCAGAGACTTATGGGATGCTGTTGGCTGGGTTGGGCTTGTTGGGTTTCGCTGCACGTCGCAAGCAGGTGAAAAAGCTGGGGTAATCGCTTAAGTTGAGATCTGTTTCGCGCAAGCTTCGCTTACATTCAAAAAAAGGCCCGTATATCCATGCGGGCTTTTTTTGTTGCTGCGTTCACTATCAAATAGAGCGCAAAACCGGAATGAGGAAAATATGCCAAATATTAAGACGGGTACTTTAATTGTTGCTATTCAAGCCATTTCCGCCGAGTTGCGCATTTTAAAAGACGGTATGCAGGATGGAGGCGAGCCGGAAGAGTACGAAATATTGCAAGACTGGCAGGATGCGGTGGATGATTTGGAAGAAGCTTACGATGAATTAGCGAAAACTCAGTTGAATTTGCCACCCTATGACGAATTAGTTGGTGGTTGAGGGTACAAATCACTGGCAATTAATCGTCGTGTACTCGAAATACCTATGGCCCGGGCGCGCTGGCATTGATCGCACGTCGTCGCAAGGCGGCCTGAGCATGTGGTAGCGGGCATGCTAAAAAATTTAGTTGTAGCACCTGTCGCAAAAAATCGCCAAACAAGTGCATTGGCAAGCTGTGCGTGCTACAGTTACAGCCACGGCTCACTTCTCTTGCAAGGACAGATCATGGCACAGAATCCTACCAGTACTTCCGGCTTAACCTTGTCATCGGGCAAAGATATTGCCGGGCATGAATTTCTTGCTTTTACCCTGGGGCAAGAAGAATATGGCATCGATATTCTGAAAGTGCAGGAAATTCGCGGCTATGAAGCGGTTACCCGTATCGCCAATGCGCCCGATTTCATCAAGGGCGTGATCAATTTGCGCGGCATCATCATTCCGGTGGTGGATATGCGCATCAAATTCAATCTCGGCACCCCGGTGTACGATCAATTTACCGTGGTCATCATCCTTAATATTGGTGGCCGCATCATGGGCATGGTGGTCGATAGTGTGTCCGACGTGACTACCTTGTCGCCGGAACAAGTCAAA
>JBDLSU010000098.1:0-4422 GCA_039799405.1 Pseudomonadota bacterium
CCGCGCAGGGGTGGCTGGCGTGATGTGGAGAATTGAGGTGCGGAGCAGCGCATCAGAATGGCCTGTTGTGGATTGCAATGGCTCATTATAGGCACAACTTTGCCCCTCTGACGCCGCCCCACGCACGGTTAAACCAGCCAATCTGGGGCGCACCCGGCTTTATTGATACTGTTTCATGATTTGCGCCGGGGACTGTTCTGTCCGCAGCAATTGCGCCATGTGTTTCATCGGTGCGTCGAGGTGGGAAAACAGGGCGAAATAGCCATCACACAGATAATTTAACCCGCTCTCACCATCACGGCTTTTGATGATGCGGTCTTTCGGGCAACCGCCGTTGCAGGCAAAGCGCACCGGGCATTCGCGGCACTGGCGGGGCAGGGTGTCGCGCTTGGCATTGCCAAAGGCTTGTTGCTGCGGTAAATATGCCAGCTCGCCCAACTGGCGCTGGCCGATATTGCCCAGCAAGTGGCGTGGTTCCACAAAGTGATCGCAAGAATACACATCGCCATTGTGTTCCAGTGCCAGCGCATTGCCGCAGGTTTCGGCAAAAACGCACAGGCTGGCCGCATCCCCCAGCCAAATGCCCAGGGCAATGTCAAACATTTGCACAAATACCCGGCCCACGTCGTGCCGCACCCATTCTTCAAATACGGCAATATGAAACTCGCCAAACTGTTTGGCTGTTACCGAGCGCGCGGTCACCTTGTTGCCAAACTGGATGCCGCTGATGCTATCGCGCTCAACAATTGGAATAAACTGGATAAATTCGGCTTTGGCCTCATCGCGCAGGAAACGATAAACCTCAAGCGCATGATCGGCATTGGCGGCGTGCAGGGTACACAGAATATTGGTTGGAATAGCGTATTTTTGCAATAAAGCAAGCCCGGCCATGACGCTGTCGAAGGTGGGGGCACCGCGTTTATCGACCCGATAGGCATCGTGTAGCTCGCGCGGGCCATCCAGGCTCAGGCCCACCAGAAAGTTGTGTTGCTTGAAAAAACGGCACCAGTCATCATCCAGCAAGGTGCCGTTGGTTTGAAAGGTGTTGAAGATTTGCGTGCCAGGTCGCTGGTATTGCTGCTGCAGTTGCACGGCACGCTCAAAAAATGCCAGCTTCATCATGGTCGGTTCGCCACCCTGCCAGGAGAACACCACTTCATCACCACCCTGTTCAATATATTGGCGTGTGAATTGTTCCAGCGTGGCGTCATCCATACGAAATTTGCTATCAGGATACAGTGCTTCTTTTTTCAGAAAATAGCAGTAAGCGCAATCGAGATTGCAGATGGCACCGCGTGGCTTGGTCATAACGTGCACTGGCTGCGGCTTGGCAACGCTGGCGGCAAGGGCGGGGATGGCAGGGTGGCTATTGGTCATGATGATTCCAGTTTTGTCAGCGGTGATAAATCAATGATTGTGCAAGCGATCAAACTCGGCTTTCAGGCTGTTCAAGCTGGCCTGGGCCGTGCTATCGAGCACGCTGTCGATCAAGTTCTGGCTTTCTTCGGGATCGGTGAGCAAGTCATAAAAGCCGATGTAGCTGCCCATGCTTTCGATCAGTTTATAGCGGGCGTCACGCAGTGCAGCGCTGCCGTTATGGGGATCAGAACCGGTGAAGGTTTCGGCGTACACGCTGCTGCGCAGGGTGGCGTTGCTGCCGATGGTATTGGCAAGATAGGGCACCATGCTGACCGAATCCTGGCCGGTGGTCTGGCTTTGTCCGGTCAGTTCGGCCACCGTGGCAAACACATCGGTAACGCTGACCAAATCGTCCCGCACGCGGCCGCCTGACACCACGGCCGGGCCGGAAATAATCATGGGCACCCGCACGCCGCGCTGGTACACCGTGCCTTTGGCTTTGCTGCTATCAACCGAGCTATCGACTACCGCGCTGGGGGTGCCATTGTCGCCCACGACGATGACCATGGTATTGGCGAGTTTGCCCTGGCTATTGAGTGTGGTCAGCAAGCGCCCCAGTTCGCTATCGATGGCTTCGATGGCCGCTTTATAGCATTCGCGCTTGCTGCTGTTGTTGCTGTTGCAATCGCTGATGGCTGACAGATTGCGTGTGTACAGGCCAGCAGTGGGTTTGTGGAAGGGGCTATGCGGCGCGCTCAAGGCCAGCGTGACAAACCATGGGTTGCTGCCCGCCGTGTAGTTGAGCACATCGTCGCTTTGGTAGGTGGTGGCGTAGGTGGTGATCAGTTTTTGCTTTTTTACCCCATCCAGGTAGCGGGTCCAACTGGTGTAGTTGGGCAGGGCACCGGACAAAAGGCCGGAATGATGCTCAAACCCACCTGCTACGCGCGGAGAATCAATGCCGCCGTTGGCACTGCTGTCGCCCAAATGCCATTTGCCCACCAGGCTGCTGTTGATGCCCGCGCCTGTGAGCACATCGGCCAGGGTGGTTTCGCTGGTAGCCAGTACGTTGTCACTGCTGTCGTCAATCACCGCCCCGACCTGGGTGCGCAGCGGGTAGCGTCCGGTGTACATGGCAGCGCGCGAGGGCGAGCAGACCGGAAAGCCCCAGGCATTTTTGAAGCGCACGCCAGAGTTGGCCAGCGCATCCAGATTGGGGGTGGTGGCGGGGGCGGCATTGGCGATTTGGTCGCCACTATAGCTACCCAATTGTTCCGGCCCGATGTCGTCAATGATCACCAGTAACACATTGGGCGGGGTGGTTGCGGTGGTTGCGGTGGCTGCAGCGGCGGGCAGGGCGGTAAGGGCAAGCCCCAGATTGAATGTGATTGCCAGCACAAGATTCAATTTGGCGCGACGAAAGTGGTTTGGGAGCGGGTTCATATTTTTCCTCTGTTTTTGGTCAACCGGGATTCGGTAAGTGCAAGGTAGCATGGGAAAAAATGCCGAATGTATGGAAATGTAGCAGAGGTTATGAGATGTAATTGCCTGTGTTCTGCTGGCGCTGCCAGTTGTTGCCAGATGAAACATCTAAGGAGAAAGTATGGAGGCCGGTGCGAGTGTCAGGCGGGCGGGAAGTGGCGCAGCCAGCAGTGCAGCCGCCAAATAGCAAAACGGCGCAACATGTTGCCATGTGCGCCGCTTTTTTGAAACCAGACCCAATCACTTAAATTACTTGATCACGGCTTTCTTTTGCAGATCGTCAATGAATGCCTTGACTTTTTGCTGGCCCAGGAACTGAGCGATGCGTGGTTTGAGTTCTTCCATGCTTGGTGCTTTGAGTGGGCGGCTGTCTTCCAGTTTGATGACATGATAACCATATTGGGTTTTGACCGGGGTTTCAGTCAATTCGCCTTTTTTCAGTGCTTTCAGTGCATTGGCAAACTCAGGCACATAATTGGTGGCAGGAGACCAATCCAGGCTGCCGCCGTTGGCTGCGGAACCGGTATCCTTGGTGCCTTTTGCCAGTTCTTCAAATTTGCCGCCCGCTTTCAGCTTGGCAATAATGGCTTTGGCTTCTTCTTCTTTTTCTACCAGAATATGACGTGCGTTATATTCTTTTTCGTTCGCCATGCCACTGGTTTGCTTTTTGTATTCAGCAGCAATGTCGGCGTCGCTGGCTTTGTTTTTTTCCATGTAATCAGCAATCATGGCTTGTACCATGATTTGCTGACGTGCTTGTTCCAGTTGTTCTTTGACGGTGTCTTTTTTGCCCACGCCTTGTTTTTCAGCTTCCTGATATAACACGGCTAACTGGATCAGGTGTTCTTTGACTTTTTTACGCAGTTCAGGGGTATCTTGTTGCTGGCCCGATGCAACAGCTTGCTTGACAAATTTGTCAGCAGCGGAAGACGGGATGGCTTTGCCGTTGACCACGGCCAGATTTTGTGCAAATACGGGGAGAGCAACAGCAGCAATCAGCGCGACCAATAAGCGGGCAGGTTGTAAAGTCATTATTCATTCCTAAATTAAAAAAAGTAAGTCAGAGTTCAGACGGGGCCAATGTCGTCATGGTCAGCGCGTGAATCTCTGTATTCATCATATCGCGGACAGAATCATACACCAGTCGATGCCGTCTGACGAGATTTAATCCTTCAAATTGGCTACAAACGATGCGCAAACGGAAATGTCCTGCGCCTGTTGCAGCCCCGGCGTGTCCGATATGCTGGGCGGATTCATCGTCCACTTGACATTCCAGCGGGGCCAAAGTTCCCTGCAAGCGCTGAACAATTTGTTGTACCCGGGTTTCATTAATCATTTTTTTCCCTCTTTTTCTGCTGTTTCGGGTTCTTCTTTTATATATTTCGATAAATACAAACCTTGCCCGAAGATAAACAGGAACATCAGGCCAGTGCCGCCGATCAGTTTGAATTTGACCCAGGTGGCGGTTTCAAAATGGAAAGCCACATATAAATTCAGCGCGCCAAGCAGGGCGAAAAACGCCGCCCACAACAATGAAACGCGTACCCACAGGGGTTCTGGCATGACAAAAATCTGCCCCAT
>JBDLSU010000099.1:0-6814 GCA_039799405.1 Pseudomonadota bacterium
CCCAAGTTTAACAACCTAAAAAATATTCTGATAATAATCAACGACTTGCATCGCAAAAAATTCTAAAGAGGCACAACAAGCTCGTAAAATGGATCTATGCGATCATTTTCTTCGTTCCTCCTGGGGCTGGTGTAACGCCAATTGCGCGGTAAATATTCATCAAATCTGGTTCGGCGAGGGTGCTTTTTCGGACGTTCAACGTACTGCCATCACGCTGGGCGAAGCTCACTGTCACACGTTGTTGGACAGCCAGCGTATCACGCAGCGTCGCCCACCGATCCTGAATGCCTGCCTCTTTGAGAGGCACCCTGAGCACCTGAACGCACTGGTAAGCAAGCACGGTGATAAACAGATGGCCATCGACCCGGGTTTCGCTTGAGTGATACACCGGGCGCAAACCCAACTCCGTTTTCAGGCTGCGAAACACGCTTTCCAGATCGGTGAGCATGGTGTAGGTGCGCCACAGTTTTTCTGCGTCCCATTCCATCTCGTTGCTACGAAGGCAATATACACCGGGATGGGTCGCCATCGTTCCTTCGACGGGTATTTTCTGCCAAGTCAACGCGACCGCTTTCCTTGTCTTGCTGCTGCGCTTTGGCGTAGCGGCTTTCTTGTTTGCCTTGTCAGCCTTGTCAGTGTCATTGGCCACTTCGGCAGTGACATCTCCAGCGACCAGGTTGATGCTGTAATGTTGACTGGCACCAGCACTTTTTTGTTTGAGTCGGCCAATTCGCTCCATCAACTTATCGAAGTCTTTTTCACCGCGCGGTTTTTGCAAACCGTCGGCAATTTTTTGCAGGGCGCTCTCGAAGCGGGTGGCAAAGCGCTCGGTCATGCCACGCTCTTTTCGTTCGCGTCCGGCAGAATGGCAATACAGCCGTACTTCCTTGCCGTCCTCGCTGGTTTGTTTTTGAATGCGTACTACCTCGCCACCGGCCGTTTCGATTGAAATGGCGTCGTTCTCATCAAATTGCCTGGCACCGCCACGTTTGACCACCAGATAACGATAGTGATGCAACACCAACCAAGCGATATTGTCCTCGGTGGCGATGCCCGCATCCATAATCACCAGCGCACCTTTGGCTGCGCCCAATCCGGTTAGCATCTGTTCGAGCGTCGTGCATTCGGCAACGCTGCCGTCAAACACTTTTGAGTGGCGTACAAAGCCGCTGCCATCGAGCACCAGACCGAGCGTGACGAGTGGGCAGTCACTGCGTTTTTCCTTGGACCGGCCATGTTTGGCTTTGGGATTGCCGGTGACATCACCTTCAAAAAAGGTATTGGTCAGATCGTATAGCGTCACTGTTTCCTGCAATGAGAACAGGCTGCTGACACTGGCAAAAATATGTTGTTCCAGAGCGGCGCGATGCTTCATCAACGTGTCGGAGGCACGGTACAGGCTCATGTGTGGCATGGCCTCGAAGTCAAAGTCGATCAGTTCACCGAGTGCACTATGCTTTTTCAGCCAATTCCAGGTAGCCAGTTCCGAGCCTGGCTTGGCCATGCGACCAATAATGTTACCCATAATGGCGGCACGAAGATGGCCGTTGACGCCCAGTTCGGTCAGTTTCTCAATAAAACCCAGTTGCGATAGCGCATGCAGGCCCAGATGCTCGACGCCGACGGTGCGCGGTTGCGTCAGATTAACGGCATTGACATCGACTTCCACATAGTCAGATTTTGTCGCGGTCACTTCGCCCGCTTGCGGCAACACGATGGTCGGCGCACGAGCGAGGATGGCAGCGCCATAGCGCTGGGCGGCGCGTTCGATATGATCCGGACAGGGCGATTGCAGCAAGCTGGTCTGGCCACGGGTAATTTCCTCAATGCGCTGACACAGCAATGGCCACTCTTCCTGCTTGAAAGGAAAATGCCGCCCCAGCGGCAAGACGGTAATTTGGCGGACTTTGCCGCCAATGCGCTCGCCCCGAACCAACCGGTGAGTGACATACGACTCTCCGGTGGCGGCGTTGTTGGTTTTGGTTTGACGGATAAACATGCTCATGATTTTAGGACAAAATCAAGAGAAAAATGCGCATGTTACAAAATTTTATGGCACAACAAAACGGAAATTTGAAAAATTAACGTATCGCCTCTAATAAAATCAAACACTTACGGAGACAGCTATGTGCGAAATGTGTGGTTTTTGGGCGAGGCTTGTTAAACCTGGGCTAAGGATTCTTTAGTGTTAGGTCAAGCGAAATCTAAGACTATCTTAGTTTTTCGGGAGCTGTGATGTCGATATTTGCGAACAGGTTAAAACAAGCCAGGAAGCAGGCGGGGTTGTCGCAAGAGCGGTTGGGCGTGTTGGCGGGGATTGATGAAATGTCTGCCAGCGCCCGGATGAACCAGTATGAGCGCGGCAAACATGGGCCGGATTTTTCGATGGTGGAGCGTATTGCGGCGGTGTTAAAAGTACCTGAAGCCTATTTCTACGTCAAAGATGATGCACTGGCCGCGCTGCTGGTTGATTTTCACCGCATGGATCAAGCGCAGCAGCAAGTGGTGATTGATGTGGTGCGTAAGCTGCGCCAGGAAGTGTGATTCAGGTGTCTGGTTTTGGTTGCTGGCAGTTGGCTTAGTGCGCGTGATCCAGAAAAACCTCGTCCAGCGTTGCACAATCGATGGCGCGGTCAAACCATGCTTTCGCTTCTTCCTTGGTGCCCGCGTTGATTCGTTCCATGATCGCTTCAGGTATGGCACCAAAGCGTCGTACCAACAAGTGTTTTATGGAGGTTATTAAGGATATTAATTCCCCTTCAGCTTTATAGCGTTGCAGAATCCGCTCTTCCAGAATCCGTTCAACAGAACTCACATATTCCATTTTTTGTTCCTCTTCCAGTTCGATAACAAAATTCGTCAATTTGTTTGCCAACTCCGGTGGCAGGTCCATCATCCAGTCGATTACCAGGAAAAACTGACGGATCAGTGCTGCGTCCCAGTCATGTGCGTGCAGCAGGCGCACAAGTTGGCATTTTACGTCAAAGCGCGCCAGCATGTCAGTGGATGTAGCACGGTTTTTCAGGTAGGCCAGGGTCAGCAGGGCAAATGGATTGGGGTTGCTGGCGAGTTCAGCTTCGTCTTTGGCGTACTGCGCCAGTTTCGCCACCGGGAAGCGGATGCCGACATCGCAGCCCATGGCGCTGTAGCCAAACTCGCATGGCAACCAGTTGGGGTCATCATCGCCCAGCACCGCCATGCTGACCACCGGGCGCAGGTAGAGATCAAAAATCCGGTAGTTGTAGATGAACATGCGCTGCGCGAAATTGGGTTCGCGTGACACCTGCACTTCGATATGAATGCACAACCATTCTTCGATGCCGGACAGGCGGCGCACCTTGACCAATTTATCGACATGGCGGTTGCCAACCAGCGCTTCTTTGGTGATGGCTTGCAGTTCCTTGTCGAGAAACTCGTAAGGCAAAGCCCAGTCGATTTGTTGCCAGGCGGTGGGGAAGTAGAACGCCATGAAGGCGGGAAAATGCTGCTCCAGTGCGATTTTCCAGGGCGTGTCGTAATTGGCGGTGGGCGGGTTGCTGTCGGCAGGTGATACTTCCATGGTGTCCTCACAGGGTGTCAATTTACCGGAACGTGAGGTCTAACTGTATATTTAAACAGTTTCATTTGCAAGCCAAATTAACGCAAAAATGCGTGACTTTGCCGTCAGAGCGCCGTCATGTCGCGTTCTTTGCCACACTGCCAGCAAGCACCAAATTGCCCGTCAATCAGCTCCGCACATTGCTCGCACACCCACACCGCCTGTGGCTGCTGGCTGGCCTGCCGCCACAGCGCCAGCGCTGCTTCCGCCCTGGGCAAATCGGCTTGATCCAGCAACCACAGTTCCGGATAACACTGGGTGAACGGAATTTCTCCCATCGCCCCAATCAGGTTTTCGTTGCGGATCATGCAGGCGATGCGCATTTGTTCCAGCATGCGTTTGATGAGTTGTAGTTCGGCGCTGTCGGCCAGCGAGTGGGCTTGGAGCAGGTATTTCATGGGTGATGGCCTGGATCGTGAGCAAGGGTTGCGTGACCGGAACGAGGCTAACACAGTTTGTCTGCCAGCTTGAATTATCCTGCTCTTCAAAATTTTCATTGAGATTGCTTGACTAGAACAATATTCTAGAATACTCTACTAGAATCAAATTCTAGCTTGAGCCAAGCATGCCTACCCCAACCGCCCTCCCCGACTCACCCGAACCCACCGACAGCCCGGAAACCCTGCCCCTGGATCGCAAAACCGCGATTTTGCAAGCAGCGCTGGCGGTGTTCACCGAAAAAGGCATTGAAGCCACCACCATTGACGATATTCGCCAGCGCAGCGGCGCATCGGTTGGCAGTATTTACCATCACTTTGGCACCAAGGAAGGCATTGCCGCCGCGCTGTTTGCGCATGGGCTGGATCAGTATTGGGAGCAGTTGCGGCACACCGTGGCACAGGCGGAAAATGCCGAGCGGGGGATTCATGCTTTGTTGACGGCGCATATCGGCTGGATTATGGACAAGCCCGATCTGGCGCGCTTTTTGTTTGCCCGGCGGCAGGCGGTGAGTGCGGAGCATGATCAAAACATCCGCCAGCGCAGTGGCGATCATTTCAAAAACCTGTTTGCGCTGTTCAAACCCTGGTTTGCGCAAGGCATTTTGCGCCGCATGCCGCGTGAATTGTATGGTCCCTTATTGGTCGGCCCGGCACAAGAATACGCGCGCCAGTGGCTGAGTGGCCGCACCACGCTGGCACCGGAGATTGCAATCGACGAACTGAGCGCCGCAGCCTGGCGCAGTCTGGCGGTTGATCCGGCGCGCTGCATTTGATTTTCACCTTTTCCACCCTGTAGCAAAGGAAGCATCATGAGCAAACCCGATTCCACACTTCAGCCCGCCAACGCCAGCCGCATCACCTTGCAGGCGCATGACGGCCACGCCCTCGGTGCGTTTTGCTATGAACCGGCGCAACGCCCAATTGGCGGCATTGTGATTGGCCCGGCGATGGCGGTGCCACAGACTTTTTATGCCGATTTTGCCAGTTGGCTGGCCAGCCAGGGTTACCGGGTCTGGACCTTTGACTATCGCGGCATGGGTTTGTCGTGGCAGGGATCGATGCGCACTTGCCGTGCTGATATCAGCGACTGGATCGAGCAGGATTACGACGCCGTAATGCAATACGCCAGCGCGCAAATGCAAAACCTGTCACCGCATCTGCCGCTGTTTGTCATTGGTCACAGCCTGGGCGGCCAAACCCTGCCGCTGCTGCCATCGTTACCCACACTGAGCAACTTTGCCGGTGCCATCAATATTGCGGTTGGCAGCGGTGCCATGCGTCATAACGTACCGGCCTTGCGCCGCAATGCACCGCTTCTGTGGTATTTGTTTGCCCCGCTGCTGTGCCCGCTGTTTGGCTATTTTCCCGGCTCCAAAATTGGTGTGATTGGTGACATTCCGACCCGCGCGCTATTCCAGTGGCGGCGCTGGTGCTTGACGCCGGATTATTTGCTCTCCGGCGAACCTGGTGCGCGGGACGCCTATGCGCGTGCGCAGTTTGAGCTGTTGGCCTTGACTATCAGCGATGATGAATTGCTGCTCGAATCCGGTGCGCAAATGTTGCATCAGGCATATACCCGCATCAAGGTGACGCACCAGGTATTGCGCCCGGACGCAGTTGGTTTGGCGCGTATCGGCCATTTCGGTTTCTTCAAAAAAGCCAGCCAGGCCGCGCTGTGGCCACAGGCACTGGATTGGTTGCAGCAGCGTGGGGCCAAGGTAGCGCAGGCGGCTTGATATGGGGGGATTTGCTGCTTGAATGCATGCTATATTCGCATCTCGTCGCCACTTTTTTCAGGAGCCCGCCATGCGCAACTTCCTCCGGTTTTACTGTCGTTTGAGTGTGGGTGCCAGCCTGATGTTGACCGCCTTGGCCTGTTCAGCCAACCCGTTTGAGCGCATCGGCTGGCTGGCCGGGTGCTGGGGTGCGGAAAACCGTGAAGCTGGCTCGGGCGAACACTGGATGGCACCTGCCGGTGGCAGCATGCTGGGCGTGGGCCGCACCGTCAAGGGCGGTAAAACGGTGGAAACTGAATTTTTGCAAATCCGCGCCGACGACCAAGGCAAGTTGCAATATATCGCCCTGCCCTCGGGCCAAACCCAGGCTACCTTTGGCGAAAAGAGTTTTGCCAATAACGAGATCGTGTTCGAGAACCTGCAACACGATTTCCCCCAACGCATCAGCTATCGCCTCAGTGCAGAACACCAGGTGCTGGCGCGGATTGAGGGCATGCGCAATGGCAAGTTGAAGGGGATCGAATATCCCCTCAAACGGGTGGCTTGCGCGAACGAAGCGGCGCGTCCGTAGCGCGCCAACTGATTGCTGCAAGGATTGGGCCAGTGCTAGCGTAAAATAGCGCCAGTCTATTTGCTACCCGGTCGCCCACTCATGAAAAATTTCGCCCTGCCTGCCCTGCTGTTTAGTGTTGCATTGATCCAGTCCGCCTTTGCTGCCACCCCGCAAGTGGAAGAAGCGCCCTTGCGCGCGCATCTGGCGTTTTTATCGTCTGATTTGTTGGAAGGGCGTGGCACCGGGCAGCGTGGTGGCGAACTCACCATGGCCTATCTGGAAACCCAGGCCCGCGCCATGGGCTTGCAGCCGGTGGATGGCAAAAGCATGCGGCAGGCGGTGTCGATTGCCGGGGTGACCATGCAAGCGGGGCCAGTGCAAGTGACGGCGGCCGGCAAAGCGCTGGGCTTCAATTTTGGTGCCGACTGGGTGTTTGAACATGGCGACGCGCAAAGCGAGCACCAGTTTGCGCACGAAGTGGTGTTTG
>JBDLSU010000100.1:0-5825 GCA_039799405.1 Pseudomonadota bacterium
CTTGACCGCGCCATGCAAATTCAAATCGCCATTCACCGCCATCAAGCGCTCCCCTTCATAATCAAAGCGGGTGGCGCGAAACATCATGGTCGGATATTTTTCAACATCAAACACACTGGCCGATTTAATGAAGCGATTGGTGATCGCATTACCGGTTTCCACCACCGTCATATCAAACACAATATCGCCACTGCCCTGGCGGGTCTGGTTATCCAGCTCCACACTGCCACCAAGCCGGCTCAACACGCCTTTGACCTTGCCATGACCAATATAACCGACTTCAAACGAAGCATGACTTTTCACCGCTTCCACCACATAAATTGCCGCCAGGCAATCGTTAATCCAGCAACAAAACAGCGACAACAGGCAGAGTCGATTCATGCTTTCCCCTCTGGTCTCATTTGGGTTCCGTTCTCTATTCACCGCAGTGACGGATAATTTGCCACTATGGTACACCAGAGCCCCGATCCAGCCAGGCCCAATCCGGCCCAGGCCAAGCTACAGCAACAAAAAAAGCCTGCCAAAATGTGCCAGTGGCTTTGGTTTGGAGTACATTGTGACACAGTAAAGCATGATCGACACCCAAAGGAGGCGCAATGCTTGGCTCAAACCTTACCATCAAACTGCGGCTGCAGCTTTTCACAGGCTTGTTCCTGCTGGTCATATTGGGCATCAGCTTGTTCTGCTGGCAGAGCATTTACGCGATCAATCAAAACAATGAATTCGCCAGCAAGCAGTCCGCCCTCATGACCCAGGCCCTGCTCTATGGTGACGATGCACAACTGCGCTTCAAAAATCAGATTCAGGCCTGGAAAAACATCCTGTTGCGCGGCAGTGACCCGGCGCAACTGGAAAAATACCGTTCCGAATTTACCCAAATGGGGGAAAAAACCCAGGCCGATTTACAAGCATTGGGCCAATTGTTGCAGCAACTCAAGCTGGAAACGCCAATGCTGGCTGAAGTACAAAAAGCCCACAGCGAACTGGGTAAAAACTATTTGAATGAACTGAGCAAATTTGATGGCAGCAATCCCGGCGCGATTGATGTGGCGGTCAAAGGCATGGATCGGGTACCATCGAAAAAAATGGATGAAATTGTTGACTATGTGGCCCAGCAAGCCAAGTTGGCAAATCAAAATATGGTCACCAGCAGTCAGAACCAGTTCCAGCACAGTCAGACTTTTTTGATTGCAGCCGGCTTGTTCAGCCTGCTGATCGGCTTTATCAGCAGTTGGTGGCTTTTGCGCAGCATTGTGCCACCGCTGGCACACGCAGTAGATAGCCTGAAACTGATTGCTGGCGGCGATCTGGGCCATGTGGTGGTCTGCAACCAGCAAGATGAAGTCGGCGACATGCTGAAAGCGATGGAGGCGATGCGCAGCAATTTCCAGCAAATAGTGGGCGATATGCGTACCGGGGCCGAAACCATCGCCACCGAAGCGGCGCAAATTGCCACCGACAGCCTGGATTTATCAGCCCGTACCGAACAACAAGCCAGCTCACTGGAAGAAACCGCTTCCGCTATGGATGAACTGACCAGCACGGTGCGGCAAAATGGTGATAATGCCAGCCAGGCCAATGTGCTGGCGATGTCAGCTTCGGACGTGGCCAGCAAGGGTGGCCAGGTAGTAGCCGAGGTGGTGACGACCATGGAATCTATCAACGCCTCTTCGCGCAAAATTGTCGATATTATCAGCGTGATTGACGGCATCGCGTTCCAGACCAATATTCTGGCCCTGAACGCGGCGGTAGAAGCAGCGCGGGCGGGCGAGCAAGGGCGCGGTTTTGCGGTAGTGGCCTCGGAAGTGCGCAATCTGGCACAACGCTCGGCAGCGGCCGCCAAAGAGATCAAAATCCTGATCAATGATTCGGTCGAAAAAGTCGATTCCGGTAGCCAACTGGTACACCGCGCCGGGATGACCATGAGTGAAATCGTCGATAGCGTCAAACGCGTGACCGACATCATGGCCGAAATCAGCACCGCCAGCCAGGAACAGATTGCCGGGATTGAGCAAGTCAATATCGCGGTCAGTGAAATGGATGGTGCCACCCAGCAAAACGCCGCACTGGTGGAAGAAGCGGCCGCCATTGCCGAACTCTTGCAAGACCATGCCGCCACCCAGAATCAACTGGTCAGCCGCTTTGATCTGGGCGATCACCACACCTATCATCAACTGGCCAAAGTCAGCGCTGCCACCCATCAAAGCAAGTTGCCACCAGCCAAGGCCAAGCCACGCGCCTCCGCAGCCATTAGCAGCGCTAAAAAACCGCCCGCAAAAAAACCTGCGGTCGATGACTGGGAAGAATTTTGAGGCATTAACAGCTTGTTCCGATCCTGAAGCCGGGTAGAATAGCGCCATGAACCCGAACCTGACCCTCAATGAGCTGGAACAAGCCATCAATTACTGGCGCAACCGCAACCCGTCAACGGGTGAAGAAAGCGCTTTGTCGGCGGAAGTCAATGCCCTCGCCAGCGTCTATGCGCTGATGATTTTTCATAAGCAAAATGCAACTACCCTGCCCGACTTGTCTCCCCGGGTGCAAACCCTGGTGCAGACCTGGCAAGCCAGCCTGGCCCCCAATCCGGTCTGAGCCGCTCACCGCACGCCGCGAGTTAGACCCAATTACACACCATTACACGCCATTGCGCGCCATTTAATAAAAATTGGATCCTGGGCCAGGCCCATCCGGAGGCTCTGCTGTTGCAGAGATTGCATTGACACTCTTGCAGTTGACGAATAAACATGATAGACTCAAGCCCGCTCAAACCTCGATGTTTGCAGCAGCTAATCATTCAACTATAACATGATCATTTTTTTGGAGAGTACATGCCTATCGCAACCACATTCATGACCGCCGCCGTCATCGTTTCCCAATTCCTGGCCAACGTCGAAAGCAATCCTGACCTGACTGCTCACATGCAAGCCGCCGATGGCGACATTGCACAAATTGTTGTCATCGCCAAGTCAGCCGGTTTTGAAATAACTGAAGCACAATTCGTTCAGGGTTCCGAAGCACTCACCCAAAATTTACCATCCATCAACTACGGCCATCCGACCGTTTATTTTTCCTGATAGCATTTGATTGTCTATTTAATAATTTGCGCGCGGCCAGGTTTTCGCTCTGACGGTCGCGCAACAGCTCATCTTCCACGCTGACCGGGATGCAGCATGATCAAAGCACCAGGCCCACTGGGCCATTATCTTCACGGCCACGCGCGTGAATTTGAAGCCGATCCGCTGCATTTCCTGCTGACCCAGCAGCAGCAATATGGCGATTTCTTTCGCTTTCGTCTTGGTTTAAAACCGGTGTTCGTACTATCCCGGCTGGATCACATCCAGGCCATTCTCAGTTCCAGCCACTTCAAAGACAAAACGCCTGACGCACGCATGGCCGCCAATTACACCCAAAGCGTGGCGCGCATCGAGGGTGACGAGCATCTGGCACGGCGGCGCTTGCTGGCACCAGCCTTCAGTTGGGATGCCTTAAACCAGACCGGCACTACCCTGGCAGACATCTGCGCCCGCCATTGCGCCAACTGGCAAAACGGTGAAGCGCGCCCCTTTGCCCGTGACATGAAGGCGCTGGTATTTGACAGCCTGATCCGGCTGTTGCTGGGGCCTTGTAGTATGGAACAGGTGGCGCAACTGGCACAAGTAGTGCCACTGATCGAAGCCTGGCTTGGCTCGCGGGAGATGGAGGAAGCGCAGTTTTTGCAAGCCAGGGCGCAATTGCACACGCTGCTACTCGACATAGCCCAAGACCAAGCCGGGCCTGGTGCATCCGGCCCGAATTTGCTGAGCTGTCTACGACAGGCAATAGCCAGCGGCGCGATCGATCAGGACGGCATGGTCGATGAAATCGCCATGATGTTGATGACCACCATCCCGACCGCCAACGCCCTGAGCTGGCAATGGTATTACCTGGCCAGCCAGCCCGAAGTGTGGCAGCATGCCAGCGCCCTGGTGCAGCAAGTGGTGGGTCAGCAGCCGGTAAGCAGCCACCATTTTGGCGCTTTGCGCTATCTCGACCATGTGGCAGCAGAAACCTTGCGCCTGCACCCGCCAGTATGGACACTGGCACGCGAAGCAAAGCAGGACTGGCCAATTGACCAATGGACCATCCCGGCCGGTGCCGAGGTATTAATCAGCCCCTGGCTGATACACCGCCTGCCGCAATATTGGCGTGAACCAGAACAATTTGCCCCGCAACGGTTTGAATCAGATGCCCACTGGTTTCAGGAGCGGCCACGCCTGGCCTGGTTGCCCTTTGGTGCCGGTAGCCGCAAATGCATTGGCGAACGCCTGACCCGCCTGATCATGGTATTACTCAGCGCCAGCCTGCTACAGCGCTTTCGCCCGGCGCTGGCACCGGGTTTTGTGGTCAATCCGAACGGGGTGACGCCGATGCGCCCGGGCGACGGTGCGCCGGATCATGCCGGGATGCAGTTCTGGCACAGTCATCCAGCGCCACCAGCACTCAAAACCGTTTGAAATAAGCAGGATCCGGCAATGCCGCACTGACGCGCCGCCCGCTGGTAATTGCGGCACGCCCCTCCCCTGTGCGCGCCTTGACTGGCCGCCCCGCATGGCCGATCTGGCCCGGATTGTCGGCCTTGTCCGCCTGGTCATCGAGCACGAATAACTGCATCAGCTCCTGCAGTTGCTCAACCTGGCCCGACATTTGTTCGGCCGTTGCCGCCAATTCTTCAGCCGCCGCCGCATTTTGCTGGGTCACCTGGTTCAACTGGCCCATGGCATTATTCACTTCAAACAAGCTGCTACTTTGCTCTTGCGAAGCCTGGGTAATTTCTTGCACCAGTTGCGAGGTTTTGCGGATCGATGGAATCATTTCGCGCAGCACCTTGTCGGCAGTTTCCGAGACGCCAACGCTGTTTTGCGCCAGTTCGCCAATCTCACGCGCTGCCAGTTGGCTACGCTCGGCCAATTTGCGCACTTCGCTGGCGACCACGGCAAAACCCTTGCCATGTTCGCCGGCGCGGGCCGCTTCAATCGCGGCATTTAAAGCCAGCAAATTGGTCTGATAGGCAATATCATCGACGATACCGATTTTGGCGGCAATCTGGCGCATTGCCTCAATGGTTTGTGCCACGGCAGCCCCGCCATGCACCGCTTCTTGCGCCGATTGCGCCGCCATGCTGTCGGTGATTTTGGCGTTTTCGGTATTTTTGGCAACCGATTCCGACATTTGTTCAACCGAATGGGTAGTGCGCTGGGTGCCTTCGGCCTGACTGGAAGCGGCCTTCGACAGGCTCTGGGCGGTACTGCTGATCTGTCCGGCGGCATCGGCCAACGAACCAGCGGCATTGCGCACATCGCCAATAATTTGCGACAACTTGGCACTGGTAGCATTGGCATCAGTTTTCAGGCGCGCAAAAGTGCCTTCGTATTCGGTCTCGATGCGCTGGCTCAAGTCGCCACGCGCCAGCGCAGCCAGCATGGCGGCAATTTCATTCAAGCCTTGCTCGCTGGTTTGCATCAGGCTGTTCATGCCGGTGATCAGGGTGGCGAAGAAACCTTGCTTGCCGCTGGCATCGAGCCGGTGCGAAAAATCACCGCGCGCTGCACCATTGACGGCATCGGCCAATTCACGCTCACTGCTCACTTCCTGGGTGCGGTCACGCCATTCCAGCACGGTACCCAGACGCTGGCCGTCAGCGGTGGCGACCGGGCTGGCGATCAGGGCAAAAATCTGCCCGCCCAGATTGAGCGTGGTGTGGGCGCTGCTGCGCAACTGGGCCAGAAAATTTTTACCCTGGGCTTGATCCAGATAAGCGTCAAACAGAGAAAAATCGTATTCCAGCA
>JBDLSU010000101.1:0-3976 GCA_039799405.1 Pseudomonadota bacterium
CACCGGTGCCATGCGCTTTCGCCTGGGTGTGGAGATTATGCCCTGCGGCGGTTGGCGCTGGCGGGTACACAGCGCACGCTTGCGTGGCCTGCCCTTGCCGGTTAGCTGGCTACCGCAATCACAAGCGTACAAGTGTATTGAAGCGGATAGCTACCGCTTTGCCGTGCGCTTTGTCATGCCGGGCCTGGGCTTGTTGCTGGCTTATGAAGGACTATTGCAACGCTGCGAACACAGCAACGCTGACCCGGCGCAGGGGTAAGCAGCCACCATGATTTATATTTGTTCCATTATTTGCTGCTGGTCTTGCGCCGCAGCGCGGGTTTCAATAAAGGGTAAATGGCGGTCGGATAGCGCCAAATTTAACGCTGCGGCGTAGCGTTCGGCCTGAGTGCCATAATCCAGTACATCAAGGCAATGATCTTTGTCATGGATGGCTTGCCCCAACAGCAAACGGTTGCCTGCAATATAGCGGGTGCGGTTGGCATTCCACCATACGCTAATGGCTTGTGGATTGGGCCACGGTAAGCCTACATCCGGGTCGCTTTGTGGCGTGGTGCGCTTGTCTTCGTTTTCATCTGGTTCTGGTGGTGGTTGAGTCAGGTTTTGAGCATCCAGATCGATGCCTGTGATCATGCTCAATGCCCAACCTGCCAACCGTGCGTGTTCAGGGTTTGCCAGGAATGAGGCAATGATAGGTATCGTTACCGGGTCGCCATGGTGGGCGAACAACGTAAGCGCTTGCCTTGGTGGTAGCATTTGCGCTACCTTTGGCCAATCAAAATAATTCACGGGTAAAGCATGCCCGAAGTGGCGCGCGTAGATGATGCAACGCTCAAAACATTGTTGGCGCGCAAGGCCTTTGGCGTTGTTGGCGGTGAGGTTGAGGTGCTGCAAGGCTTGCCACATGTCTGTGGCGACGGCGGCACCTTCGTTTTGCAGGTGCAGCGCGAGCGCGGCGGCTGCGCGCACATCTGCATCTGCGTCCTGGCGTAACGCGTGCAGGTACGCATTGTACGTATACATGCGCACGCGCCCCGCCAGCATACAAGCGGCAGCGCGCACGAAGGCGTGCGGTGAGCGGAAGAATAAATCCAGCGGGGTTGTTGGCGCAATGCGCCGGATTGCGTAGCCGCGTAGCGCAATCATTTGGAGGCCAGCAAATTCGGTTTGGCCCAGCCAATATTCCAACCAAGGCAGCGCCACGCTTGGTGCTACCCACCCGAGCGCCGAAATTAAGCCGCTGTAGGTGGTGTCCGGGCAGGTTTTAACCAGGCGCGACAAGGCGCTTAACTTTTCCGGGTCATTGGATTCCAGCATCAACACGTAGGCAGTGAAGCTTTCGCCGTTAGTGCGCCAGCGGGTGAGGTTTTTGAGGGAAACTTCCCAGCCGGAAAGGTCTGCTGCACGCAAACCTTTAAGATGTGCGTTAAGAAGGCGATCAAAATGAACCAAGCGCGCAAACCGCAGCAAAGGTGAATATGAGTTAGCGTCGCGCTGCATCCAGTAAAAGCTGGCGTCTTCAGCGTGTAACTTAATTAGTGGCTCAATGTTGCGAGGAATCATGTTAATTTTACAAATTCTCTGTTATTTGGCAGTCATCAAAAATAGGGAGCGACGATTTTCTTCCATTGTTTTCCGTCGAATGTCATTACAGAATTTGAACTCGCAATAACCAATTCTCCATTGTATGCATCCATATGGCCATTAATTGACACAGGCTTTCCGCCGTGCGAAACACCTTCCATTTTCTTTCCGTTCCAGATCATGAACTGGTAATCAGACGCTAGCCAAAGTTGGCCGTTAAACCAGAGCACATCATTCCAAAGAATACTTGAACCACCAGAATATATTTTTTTCCAACTTGATTCCCGCCCGACCCACAAGCTGCCACCCTCTCCACTGATATACACCTTGCCATCCCCGGCGCAAGTGACTGTACCCAATTGGACATTGCTCGGGAAGCCCATCTGCCGCCAAATCGTACCATTGAAGTGCCAGACATCGCCATCGCCACCTACTGCGTACATATCATTTTCAGCGAACGCATCCATGTCATCAAAACCCAATGATGAACTTCTTGGAACATCGGGAAATCCTTGGTTCATTGGCACCCACTTACCTACGGCAACCCGCTTATAAATCCGCCGCCCTGAAGAAACGCACCAAGTATAGCCATTGATACACTTGAGGCGGTTTGGAAATGGCGAAGCGCCCACATGAATAGACTCAATCGGCCCGTTTACGCCACTTCCTCGTGGAAAAACATCACCGTTTTTATCTTTAGAAGCAATCATGCCTTGTGGCATTGGAAATGGTGCCCTGGACACACCTAAAACTGGAATATTAAAACCACTAACCTCTGACATTCCCCAATTATCGGCCCCTGAAATATGTAAATCTATGCTCATAATTCTGGTCGGTATATCGGAATCCCACATCAAAGAAGCTTGCGCGTTTGGAATTACTTTACGCGCACAGATGCAGAGAATTCCATCTCCCCGTGTTGCGCAGTCAACGATAATCCATCCCTTCAAGCTCCGCTCCCAACCATTTTGCTCCAAATGCACTTCCATTGCCGACTCCTTATCTATTAACAGTTCCAATTTGTGGAATTACCAATTTCCCCTGATCATTTGCCGCATACGGTTTGGCGGCAGCGCATTTGGCACCATAATAGGCCCTGAGTTGTGCCATGATGCAGTCCTTGTCACAGGCAGAGAGGGGAAATGCTCTTTTATGTGATTCTGCTGCTGCGTTCATCGTATCCTCCATTGACATGCGCCCATCCTTGTCTTTTGGTGCATCATCCGTTTCTTTTGCATAGGCAACATGGGCCCGTTTGTGACTCCCCTTATGCCACGAAGTACCCTCCACGCATACCGTTGGCGCAGTAGGGTGCTTATAATTCGTGCGACATGCCTCTTCCATTGCTGCACCGGATACCAAATGGTGGCCTGTCTGCCCGTCGCAACATCCACCGCTATCGGCGGGTTCAACATTCCGCGAATTCTCATTTTGCGTATGAGGTACTAAATTGCATTTTCTCGCTCGCACACATGGGTTCAATGTCGCCAAAGCATCTTGTGCGTCTGTGGCAAGTGCCAATGCCTCAGCCTCTTGTGCTTTTTTATCCAGACTACTAAACCCTTCAAAACGCTTGGCGAGTGCCTGCAGGTTATCAATCTTGCTTTTCAACACATCCAGTTGTGACAGTGCGGCACTTGCAACCGCCTTGATCTCAGCAACATCACCGATGGCCATAACACCATCGACAACCGACCAAATCGCCATGACAGCATTACCCCATGCCGGAACAGAGGAGCCAGCAAGTTGTTTTGCCGCAGCTTTGGCCGCCCACTTGGCTGCGGCCTCGGTGCCAGCATTCACCGCCAAATCAACCAACATGGGCCGTATTTTAGCCAGTGCCTCTAATTCTGATGGCAACTTCTTGCCGATTTCCTCCATTTTCTTCATATATGCCATCGCATCGGCAGGGTCAACCAATGCAACCTGCAAGCCATCACAATGATCATCAGTCCAATGCCAGCCTTTTTCTCGCTTTTTCGATTTCCCCGGCATGCGCACTTTTTTCAATAATTCACCGACCTTGCTATGTTTACGCAGGTCTTTTTGCGTATCTGACTGTTTATGCTCAGGCTTGCAAGCACGCTCAATTGCTTCTTGCTCCTTGTTACATGGATTGTTTATCAATTTGTTGGCAATATACGGAAACAAGGGCGTATTTCCGGGCATCGAACCATGGTTGTGCGAAGTCAGATCAGTGTGGCGCGCAACCCCCAGTCCTTCAAACTTCACATCGAACGACCAAGACTTGAAATAAGCTTTACCTTTGATTACCCCGGTAGCCAGTCCTTTGGCAAAGGCTTGGGTCGCCGGTTCGTTACCAGTGCTGGTAGAAAAATAGGATTTGTCTTCAATGGCAACCTGCTGCCCTGCAATAAATACCGTACTGGTG
>JBDLSU010000102.1:0-5422 GCA_039799405.1 Pseudomonadota bacterium
ATTCCCTCACCGGTTTGCCCAACCGGGCGCTGTTTAACGACCGCCTGGCGCACGCCATGCAGCGCTCGGCCCGCGAGCATCAGCAACTGGCGCTGCTGTTTATTGATCTGGATCGCTTTAAAAATGTCAATGATTCGCTCGGCCACCATATCGGTGACGAGCTGTTAAAACAAGTGGCGCTGGCCCTGATCGACAAGGTGCGCGATGGCGATACCCTGGCGCGTCTGGGGGGCGATGAATTTATCCTGTTGCTGGAAAATGTCGATGGTCAATACGGTGCCACCATCGTGGCGGAAAAACTGATGTCGGTGTTTGAACATCCGTTTATTATCGTCGGCCACGAGTTGTTCGTCACCTGTAGCGTCGGGGTCAGCCTGTTCCCGGCCGATGGCGTCGATTTGAACATGCTGATTCGTAATGCCGATGTCGCCATGTACCAATCCAAGGCACACGGGCGCAATGCCTATCGTTTCTATTCAGCCGAAATGATGGGCGAGGGCATCGAGCGCTTGCGGCTGGAGAGCATGTTGCGCCGCTCGATTGAGAAAAATGAAATTTTCCTCAACTTCCAGCCCCAGGTCGAAATTGAATCCGGCCGTCTGGTCGGGGTGGAAGCGCTGGTACGCTGGCAACATCCGGAACTGGGCATGGTGCCGCCGATCAAGTTTATCCCGCTGGCGGAAGATACCGGCTTTATCAATCAACTCGGGCAATGGGTCTTGTTTGAATCCTGCCGTCAGATGTTGCGCTGGCAAGAAGCGGGCCTGTATGTGCCGAAAATTGCGGTCAATCTGTCGGTCAAGCAATTTGAACGCGGCAGCATTGTCAGCATGGTGTCGGAAATTCTGGCCGAAACCGGGCTGGAGCCGCAACGCCTGCAGCTTGAGGTAACGGAATCATTGATCATGAATACCGGCGATGCCTTTGTCTTCATTAATGATTTGCATGCCATCGGGGTCGGGCTGGCGATTGATGACTTTGGTACCGGTTATTCCTCGCTGGCTTACCTGAAGCAATTGCCGGTGCAGACCCTGAAGATTGATCGCTCCTTCATCAAGGATATTTCTACCGATGCCAATGACGAGGCGATTGCCACTGCAATTATTCAACTGGGCAAGAGCCTGAATTTGTCGGTAGTGGCGGAAGGGGTAGAAACCCAGGAGCAAATCGACTTTTTATTGCGTCAGGGTTGTAATCTGGCGCAGGGCTACTTCTTCAGTCGGCCATTATTGCCGCAGGATATTTTTGAAAACTGGAAAAATAAATGAGTGTCAAGCCCGCCCCGACCGCATTGCCGCCTGCTGCCGAATTTGCCGAATCTGCCGAATCTTCCAAAGCCGTCAAATCCAAAACTCGCCGCCGTTTTATCCTGAGCGCACTCGGCCTGGGCGGGGCACTGGTGGTGGGCTGGGGCGTGTTGCCAGTACGCCAGCGTTTGCACGCCCGCCATGGCTTACCACTCAGCAATGGCGAAGTTGCGCTCAATGGCTGGGTCAAAATCGCACCCGATGGCAAGATAACGGTAGCGATGCCGCGTTGCGAGATGGGGCAGGGCATTTATACCGCGTTACCGATGCTGGTGGCAGAAGAAATGGATGTGGCATTGTCGCAGGTGAATATTGTGCAAGCGCCACTGGATAAAATTTACGGCAATGTCGCAATGCTGCCCGACGGCTTGCCATTTCATGTTGATGATCAGGGTAGTCTGAAAAGCAGCGCGCGCTGGCTGACCGCCAAATTGGCGCGCGAACTCGGTTTGCAAATCACCGGTGGCTCATCCAGCGTCAAGGACGCCTGGGGGCCGATGCGCGAAGCAGGCGCTGCCGCGCGCGCAGTGCTGCTGGCAGTCGCTGCCAAACAATGGGGCGTAACGGTACAAGAATGCAGTACCCGGCTGGGGGTAGTCAGCCATGCCAGCGGCAAGCAGGCCAGCTATGGCGAGTTGGCGGCTAAGGCCAGGGGGCAAAGCTTGCGGCCCGACCAAATTGTGTTAAAGGACCCGAAAAACTTTACCCTGATCGGTCAGCCTCAGCCACGCCGTGATAGCCGGATCAAAGTCAACGGCCAGGCCGACTTCGGGCTCGATGCACGGCCACAGGGCTTGCTGTATGCAGCCATTGTGATGAGCCCAACCGTGGGGGGCACGCTAAAAAGTTTCGATGCTGCCAAAGTTCTCACCATGCCCGGGGTGCGCACGGTTGTGGATTTGTCGCCAACCCTGTTACCACTGGGCGAAACGGCCGCAGTGGCGGTAGTAGCGCGCAGCTATTATGAGGCCAAGCAGGCACTGGCAGCGCTACCGATACAGTGGCACAGCGGCCCCAATGCCAGACTGGATTCAGCCGCCGTGTTTGCCCAACTGGCGCAGCAACTTGATACCGAAGCGGGTTATACCTATTTCGCACAGGGTGATAATGCCGCGCTGCAAGCGCCGTTGGCAGGCAACCATACATTGCTGAAAGCACAGTATCAGGCACCGTTTTTGGCGCATGCCACCATGGAACCGATGAATTGCACCGCCCAGATCGCCAATGGCCGGGTCAATCTCTGGGCGGCGACCCAGGTGCAAAGCCTTGCTGCTGCGGCAGCGGCCGAGGTTGCGCAAGTGAGCCTGGAACAGGTTGATTTGACCGTGACTTACCTTGGCGGTGGTTTTGGCAGGCGGCTGGAACTGGATATGATCCGCCAAGCGGTAGCGATTGCGCGCGAATTGAAGGGTGTACCCGTGCAGTTGATCTGGAGCCGTGAGCAGGATATGAGCCATGACGCCTATCGCCCGGCCGCCATGGCACGTTTTCAGGCGCTGCTTGATGCCAAAGGCCAGGTGCTGGCGTATGACAATAAATCAAGCTCCGGCTCGGTCACGCATCAGGTGATGCAGCGCGATTTTGGCCTGAGCGGTGCCGGGCCGGATAAAACCACGGCCGAGGGCGAATTCGATATGGCCTATGAGTTCCCCAACCAGAAAATCGCCCATGTGATCGTGCCAACACCCGTCACGCTGGGTTATTGGCGCTCGGTCGGGCATTCGCATAACGCTTTTTTCAAGGAATGCTTTATTGATGAGCTGGCCCATGCCAGTGCTCAGGACCCGGTGCAATTTCGTCTGAGCTGGTTGAAAAATCATCCACGCCACCAGGCGGTATTGCAGGCAGCAGTCGCCAGTGCCAAAGCAGCCGGCACGGTGCCAGCAGGCCGGGCGCACGGGGTAGCACTGCACCAGTCATTCGGTACGATTGTGGCGCAGGTTGCCGAAGTATCGGTAGAAGGCAATGAAATCCGGGTACACAAGGTGTGGTGCGCGCTCGATTGCGGCATTGCAGTCAATCCGAACATTATTGCCCAGCAAGTCGAATCGAGCGTGGTGTTTGGTTTGTCGGCCGCCTTGTACGGCGATATCACCCTGAAAAACGGCCAGGTGCAGCAAACCAACTTTCATGACTACCCGGTGCTGCGCATGAATCAGACCCCGCAAGTAGAAACTTTCATCATCAAAAGCGCCGAACCGCCGGAAGGCATGGGCGAACCTGCCTTGCCGCCGCTTGCGCCTGCGGTCGCCAATGCATTGTTTGCCCTGACTGGCAAGCGCTTGCGTAGTTTGCCTCTGAAGTTGGCCTGAAGTTAACTTGATTTTGGCTGGAATCAGGCTGGATTTTGGCTTGATTCAGGCTTGCGCCAACAACTGGCGCAAACTGGCCGGGGCATCGGGCTGGGGTTTGGCTGGATGGGCGATTTTTTCTTGCAGCAGACGCTGCGCCAGCGCCAGATCCGGTAACACCGTGCCAAAAAAACTGACGGTATCGCCATGCTGGATCAACAAGGTAGGGAAGTTGTCAATATCCAGATCGCCCACCACCGCAGCCTGATCTTCGATATCGACCCAGACAAAATACAAATCCGGATACTGACTGGCCAATTGCTCAAAACGGCTGCGGTATTCGCCGCAAGTACCGCACCAGGCGGCGCACAGGCAGGCGACAAACCAGCCATCGGCCGGTAGCGCCTCGATTAATTGCTGGCGATTGTCGTCACTTAAGGTCAGGCTGGGCATGCAAGTCAGAATCAATAGAGGAAAGAGCGCATATTTTACCCGCTTGGCGTGCGTTTTTTTGTGCTCACACGGTAAAATAGCGCATGTCTACCATACTCGCCATTGAAACTTCCACCGAAATTGCCTCCGTCGCGCTCTTGCATGACGGCAAACTATGGCAACAGGCCGCCAGCGGTGTACAAAATCATTCCCTTTCAGTCTTGCCCATGGTGCAATCCCTGTTGCAACAGGCCGCACTGACGCTGGCTGACTGCCACGCCATCGCCTTTGGCGCAGGGCCGGGTTCTTTCACCGGCGTGCGCACCGCCTGCGGCTTGGCCCAGGGCCTGGCATTCGGCTTGAATCTGCCGGTTTTGCCCGTCAGCACCTTGCTGGCTTTGGCAGAAGGCATGCGCCAGGCCCGATCCGGCGCAGACATGGTGATGCCGGTTCTGGATGCCCGCATGGGTGAAGTGTATTGGGCGCAATACCGCTATCAGGACGGCTGGCAGGAAGTGCATGCGCCCGCCCTGGCCAAACCGCAGGATCTGGTTTGTGATCTGCAGCAAGTGGCACCCTGCGGCAATGGTGCCAGCCTGTGTGGCTTTGACATTGGCGAGGCACCGCAACTGCCGCATGCGGCGCAGATCGCGCAATTGGGTGCGCTGGCATTGGCTCAAGGGCTGGGGCTGGATGCGGCGCAGGCGCAACCGTTTTATTTGCGCAATAAAGTGGCACAAACCAGTGCCGAGCGCTTGCAAAACCGGGGGGCGGCATGAACTTCGCGCGCATGCAAGTCGATGATGTGGCGGAAGTGCTGGCAATTGAGCAAGCGGTATTTCCCTGGCCCTGGTCGCGCGGTAATTTTCTCGATTCTCTGGCCAGCGGTTATGAAGCCTGGGTGGTTCGCGATGCCGAACAAGTGTTGCTCGGCTATTTGCTGGTGATGATGGTGCTGGATGAAGCGCATTTGCTCAATATTGCCTTGCGCACCGATGCACAAGGGCAGGGCCATGGCCGCTTGTTGATGGATAAGGCGGTCTCGATTGCGCGCGGTAAAGAAGCGCTGACGATCTTTCTGGAAGTGCGCCCGTCCAATACCCGCGCCATCGACACCTATCAGCGCTACGGCTTTAATCAGGTTGGGCTGCGCAAAAATTACTACCCGGCTGCCAATAACAGCCGGGAAGATGCAGTTATCATGAGTCTGGTGCTATGACGACGGCTGCCAGTGATCCGGTGCGGCGCACCTTGTTCCTGCAGGAACTGGGCTTGCAACCACAGTGGCAGCGCAAGGCGCTGGCGCAGGTGCAAGGTGAGGCAGATTTACCTGTGCCATCAGTGAGCACAGCAGATGATCCGGCTGCCGCTGCGATGAATCAGGCCAGTCCT
>JBDLSU010000103.1:0-5617 GCA_039799405.1 Pseudomonadota bacterium
CTGGCCGACAGCGCGCCACCCGGTGGGGTGTTACGCGGCATGATTGTGCCGATGCAAGTGGTGCAGGGCGGGGTGGTGGTTGAAACCCGGGTGCGGGTACAACAGGATGCACTGGCCGGGCAAATCACCCGGGTGACGCCACTGAACCATAGCGCGGTGTTACAGGCGCGGGTGCAATCGGGCAATTTATTGGTGTTGGAACATGAGAATTGGAAATCAAGATGAAGCACGCGACCATTACCAGGCTGTTTTCAACTGCGCCATGCGCGCTGGTGCTGCTGGTGCTGCTGGTGTTGGCGGCACTGCTGGCAGGCAACAGTGTCCGGGCTGGCAGTTTGTATCAAGCCGCGACTTATCAGGCGCTGACCGCTGATCAGAAGGCGCGCAAGGCAGGGGATTTGATTACCGTCATGATCTTTGAAAATTCCAGCGCCAGCAGCACCGCCAATACCAGTACCGGGCGCGATGCGCGGGTCGGGATCGATCTGGTTGGCACCGGCAAGCAAGCCAATGTCAGCGCTGGTACGGCTAACCAGCTTGATGGTCGTGGCCGTACCCAACGGCAGGGCCAGGTATTGGCACAAATTACCGTCAGCGTGAAAAGTGTGCTGGAAAATGGTGATTTGCTGATCGCCGGAGAGCAATTGCTGGAAGTGAATAATGAAAAGCAGCAAATCAAATTGCAGGGGCGGGTACGCAATGCCGATGTTTCGGACAGCAATACCGTGCTCTCGACCCGGGTGGCTGATGCCAAAATCAGTTATATCGGCGAAGGCGATGTGGCGGACCGGCAAAAGCCGTCCTGGTGGCAGCGTGCATTGAGCTGGTTTGGAGTGTAAATCATGCGTCTGCGAATCATCACAAAGCCAGGGTTGACGCTGAACCGGCTACTGAATTGGCCGCTGATATTGCTGTTGATGAGCGTACTGCTGGTGGGAATAGCGCCAGCCCGGGCGCAAAGCTTGCGCATCAAGGATATCGGGAAAATGGCGGGCTGGCGCGACAATGCCCTGGTCGGCTATGGCCTGGTCACCGGTTTGGCCGGAACCGGTGATTCCGGACGAAATAAATCAACCCGGCAATCGATTTCCAACCTGATGGCGCGCTTTGATCTGACGATTGCGCCGGAAGATATCCAGAGCCGCAACGTCGCGGTGGTAACCATTACCGCCAGCCTGGCCCCGTTTGCCCGCGCTGGCGATACAGCCGATGTCAGTGTCACTTCGATTGGTGATGCGCGCAGTCTGCTCGGTGGCACTTTGCTGCTGGCACCGTTGAAGGGGCCGGATGGCAAAATCTATGCACTGGCGCAGGGGCCGCTCTCGGTTGGTGGCTATAAATACGATTTGAATGGCAATGTGGTACAAAAAAACCACCCGACCGTGGGCGCAATACCGAACGGTGCCACCATCGAAGTGGCAGTGGACAGTCCGATCATGAATGCCCGCAACAGCGTCACCTTTGTGCTGGCACAAGCCGATTACACCACCGCCAGCCGGGTTGCCCAGGCCATCAATACGGCCATGGGCAATCAACTGGCCCAGGTGGTGGATGCTTCCGGCATCGAGATCGCGGTGCCGGCAGCCCGGCGCGAACGCCTGGCCGAATTTTTGGCAGCACTGGAAAATGTTCAGGTTGAACCGGACCGGCGCGCCAAAGTGGTGATTGATGAACGCACCGGCACCGTGGTGGCCGGGGGCGATGTGCGTATTGCCAGGGTGGCGATTTCGCAGGGTGATTTAAAGGTCTCAATTGTCACCGACAACCAGGGCGCGCAAACCTTGCTTTCGCGTTCAGCCGGGGTGGCACTCAATGCTGGCGCGCTCAGTAATACCCGTGTCAACGTCGAAGAAAAGCATGACAGCGGTTTTATTGCCGCCAACAATAATACCGTGGCCGATCTGGTACAAGCCCTGAACCGGGTCAAAACCCCTACCCGCGACATTATTTCGATACTGCGCGCAGTCAAGGCCGCTGGTGCCTTGCATGCCGAATTGATTGTGCAATAAACCGGGTTTCAGCGCAAATGAAGCCCGGCCAACCAGGAGTGAGAAGATGATTTCAGCCCTCGAAGGCAGTACCCCGGTGGTATTGAGTCTGGCACTGGATGCAGCAGTGCTGCGCCAGCAAGCCATTGCGCAAAACATTGCCAACGCCAATAGCCCGGCCTATCGAAAACAGTCGGTCAGTTTTGAGGAAAATATGGCGGCTCAGCGCAGCGCGCTGGCGCATGGCGGCAAGCTCAATTTGTCAGCTCCGGCGCTTGCCAGTTATGCGCCGCAACTGTTGCAAGCCCCGACCGTGGGCGGCGTTGCACTGGATGAAGAGGTGGCCAAACTTTCCAGCACGGTGTTGCAGCATCAGGTTTTGCTGCGTGCATTGAACAAACATTTTGGCTTGCTCAGTATGGCGATCAGTGAAGGGAAACGCTAATGGACTATCAAGCGGCATTTCAGATCAGTGCCAGTGGCATGGCGCTGGAAAAGTTACGCTTTGACGTAACGGTAGCGAATCTGGCTAACCTGCATAGCCCGGCCAGCAGCAGCGCCGGGGTGTACAAACCCTTGCGCGTCACCGGTGCCGCCGTGCCGCTGTCATTTGCACAGCAGTTTGGTCAGTTGATGGCGCAGGGCGGTGGCGTGCAGGTGCAAAGCATTCAGACTATGGACGTGGTAGCGCGTCAGGTACATGAACCGGGTCACCCGCAAGCCGATAGCAAAGGTTATGTGTATTACCCCGGCATCAATCACAACAGTGAAATGGTGAATATGATGAGCGCCCTGCGTGCCTATGAAGCCAATGTGGTGGCCATGACGGCAGCCAAAACCATGGTGGCGCGCACGCTCGATATTGGCGGCAACGGAGGCCAGGCATGATCATTGACGCACTCGCTGCCGTTGGCAGCATGAGCAGCAGCACCGGCACACCGGATTTTCTACCCCCGGCGCAAGCGATCGGGGTGGGCAGTAACAGCCTGGCCGGCAATGCCGTTCAGATTGGCCCGGCCAAAGGTGCCGATTTCGGCAACTGGTTTGCGCACGAATTGAACCAGTTGAACGGACAGCTACAGCAGGTAGATTCGCAGGTGCAAAGTCTGGCGCTGGGCGGTAGCCAGAATCTGCATCAGTTAATGATTAATATGGAACAAGCCAAACTGTCGTTCCAGCTCATGGCCCAGGTGCGCAACCGTTTGCTGGAAGCGTATCAGGAAGTCATGCGCATGCAAGTGTAGCCAACAGGAGTGAATGTGAATCCAATTTTGCAAAACTGGCAGCGCTTGAGTGGCGTGGCAAAAACCGCTGCCATCATCGCCGTGCTATGCATTTTCGGTCTGGCCGCCGCTCTGGGCTGGTGGGCTTATCGTACTGATTACGGTTTGTTGTTCGCCGACTTGTCCAACGCCGATGCCGCCGCCATGGTGGCTGAACTGGACAGGATGAAAACCCCGTATCAGCTCACCGACGGCGGGCGTACCATTCTGGTGCCGAAGGATCTGGTATATAAAACCCGGCTTAAAGTCATGGGCAAGGAATTGCCCTTGCATGGTGCGGTCGGTTTTGAAGTGTTCAATAATGCCGATTTTGGCATGACAGAATTCGTGCAAAAGGTTAACTACCAGCGTGCGGTGCAAGGCGAATTGACGCGCACCATTCTGGCAATTGAGGATGTCCAGGCCGCACGGGTTCACCTGGCTATTCCGGAGCAGGGTTTGTTCAAAAAAGCCCTGTCCAAACCCAAGGCTTCCGTTACGCTCACCTTGAAGCCGGGGCGGGTGCTGGCACCCGAACAAATTGGCGGTATTCAGCGCCTGGTGGCGGCTTCGGTGCCGGAAATTCAGATCGCCGATGTGACGGTACTGGATCAGCATGGCGTGCCTTTGAGCCGGGTTGCCAGCAATGATGGCAGTATTGAATCGGCCATGACCCAGCTTGATTCCAAGCGCGGCGTGGAAGACTACTTGCTGAAAAAAGTCAATCAGGTGCTCGATAACACCTTTGGCCCGGGCGCAGCGATTGCCAGTGTGGATGTGGCTTTGAACCTGGATCAGGATCGTACTACTACCGAAGATGTGTTGCCCGCCAAGGGGGCACCGGACGCCACCCCGGCCGGGGTGTTGGTGCGCGAACGTCAGACCACCCATATGGCTGCCAGCAATAATGCCTCCGCCACCAGCTTGGCTGGCAGTGGTGAAAACAGCAGTGTCGAATCGGATTATCAGGTTGGGCGGCGGGTTCAACAAGTAGTAACCGCACCCGGCAGCGTCAAGCGCATGACGATTGCGGTGGTGGTGAAGAAATCGCTGGAACCGGCACAACTGGAGCACCTGAAAGAAGTGGTCAGCCTGGCATTGGGGTTTAACGCGCAACGCGGCGATGCAATCGTCATTCAGTCGATGGACAAATTGTTTGGTGCCGGTAATGCCGCTAATGCCGCTAATGCCGCCAACCTCGATGCCAATCCATCTGGCCCGGCCAAACCGGCTTTGCAGTTAACACCGAGTGCGCAATTGAGCCTGCCAGCCAAACCGGCTGCAGAAAATTTGGGCGAGACTGCCCGGTCGGCCAGCCACGCCGGGGCTGCACGCACAAGCAAGACGAGTGATGACCGTATGTTGCTGTGGATTTTGTTGAGCTTGCTGGCCGTGCCGGTGCTGATGAGCTGGTTCTGGTGGCTGGGACAGCGCCGCCAGCAGAGCGCCAGCTTGGGGCCGGCCATGAACCAGAGCGAACGCGACCAGTTGTTGCAACAGGTGCGCCAGTGGATTCAGCAAGGCGCAGTAGATGATGCGATCAGGAGCCGCAAATGAGTGGGCACCGTCGCACTGCGGTGGTATTGCACGGCTTGCAGGCGCAAGACCGGCAGTGGATGCTGGCCGAATTGCCGGGTGCCGATCAGGCGATTGTGCGCAGCCATCTGGCAGAACTGGAGGCACTCGGATTTCAGCCCGGGCCGGATGTGCTGGCGGCGGTGCAGGATCTGGCAGCAAGTGTAGCAATGACAGCCGATGCGGCTGTGGTATCGGATGTGTCCGGTTTGCAGCATGCCACGCTACAGCAAATGCAAACGCTTTTGCAAGATGAACCGGCGGCTTTGGTGGCACGGCTATTGGCGCTGCAAAACTGGCCCTGGCAAGAGGCCTTGCTGGCCGCCTTGCCCGCGCCGCAGCGTCAGCGCATCCGCATGCAGCAGCCAATGCAGCCAGCCCCTGCGCTCGACACCTGGCTGCAGGAAAACCTGCAATCCCGGCTGCAGGCATTGCCACGGCAAGAGCCCCTCGAAGGGGTGCGTCGCAGCAAGCCGCTGCCGTGGTGGCAAACTGTTTGGGGAGCGTTGTCATGGAAGCGATAATCCGCGCCGCCACGGTTGCCAAAACCACGCGCCAGTTGCGGCGTTCGCCGCCAGCCAGTACGGAGACCCCGGCGCGCCGTGCCGTCACCGCGTCAGCAGCAGCCAGCAGCCAGAGTGGTAACCCGGCCAATTCTGCTACACCCGACAATGGGCCTGCGCCAACCCAGGCCCAGAGTGACAGCGCCTCGGCCTACCAACGCGCACTGACCAAACTGGCGACGGAACAACAACAGTTGCAATCGGCGCAAAGTTTGAAAATGCAACAGCA
>JBDLSU010000104.1:0-7410 GCA_039799405.1 Pseudomonadota bacterium
ATAAAGCGCGGTACATCGCCGCCCTGCAGCGCCAGCCGTTCTGCAGGCCAGCAGCGTAGCAGCGGCGTGCGGCGCAATTGCGCGCGGCGTGCCGCCAGGCCGGACACTGTGACCGGACGCAGCCGTGCGACCAGGCGTTCGCGCTGGTCGTCGTTGTCCAGATAGTTGGGATGCGTCAGAGCCAGCAAGGCATAGTGGTAAACCTGGGTCGGACGCATCATGGCGCGTACTGGCAGCTTGGCAAATTGGGCCAGTGGGCCAGCCAGTAGCGCTTGCTTGTTGCGCATTAAAGCCTGCCAGGTTTGGATAAAGCCGTGGCAAATCGCATCCCGGTGATGCCAGGGCAGGGCTTGATCCGGCATGCTGGCGTTAGCCAGGCGCGGTAAATTGTCACACTGTGGCTGGGCAACGCGTTGCAGGGTCAACTTCATTTGGTCGGTGCCAGCATGAACCGGAATGCGTGCTACCGTGGCGTCGCTGGGCACAAACAAGGCGGTGTTATCGCTATGCTCGCCTTCCGGCGTGCCACGCGGCAGCAAGCCCGAGTACAGCACCGTATCGGCAAACGCCGGGCGTGGGCCATGGCGTTGCTGCGGGCTTGTCGTAGCCGGTTGCAACAGTGTTTCCAGATTAATCAGCACCGGCCATTCACCCGCCGCAATCACATTATCGTGATGCAAGCCAACACTGCCCAGCGCATGGGTCAGCGCCACCAGACCGCCGAAGCGTTCATAGTAGCGCGTCAATTCAGCCAAACTTCCACAGGCTTGATGCTTCACCTGCGCCATATAGCCATACGTACCGCAATCGAGTACCGCTGCCGGGCGCTGTAGCGGTACGATGCCTTGTTGCGCCAACCAGTCCAATAAGTGATGGTAAGCCAGATCAAGCGCCATGCTGTGTGGTTTGTAATAAAGGGAAGAACCGTCGCTGTCGGTGCTAGTATCCGGGGCGGCAAAATCAAGCCGGGTCACGCTTTTGCCGTGGTTTTGGCGTGGCCCCAATTGGGTGGTAAAACTGTGCAACGGGCCAGGGCGGTGGCCTTGGCTTGCGGCCAACTGGCTCAGGCGTGGCCAGTCGCGCACTATCTGGCGCAGCATGCTGCTGATAAACTGGCTGCTCTGTTGGCAGCGCAGGCGAATATCCTGTTGCAAGGTCGGGTAGTTTTGCGCCAGCCGTTTGCGCCCGGCCGCACTGCCGATCCAGGCGACGAAATCAGCGAAGCGCTCTTGCGGGGTGTCACCATCAAGTTGTTGATAATGGCGGGCGATGCCCAGTTCCAGAATCAGGGTGCGCTGGCTCCAGCTTATTACTGGTCGTACCAGCGCCGCCTGCACACTGCGCTGCAGGCTATCGGCTTGCAGCTTGTCCGGATGCGCGCGCGCCAGTTGTTCCAGCAGCGTCAGCACTTTGCCTTCCGCCGCATCCAGCATCGGCCGGGCACAGGCCATCAGCGGCAGCAGGGCGCGTTCTTCTTCACTTAAACAGGATTCGGGCATGATGGCCTATCTGGTTTGTCTGGCTTAGCGGGCTTTGAGCATGGCAGCCATTTTTTCATGGATCAGATTCACCGCCTTAAGCGGGCGCAACATCACCTTGAATTCGGTCAATTGTCCGGCCTCGTTCCATTTCAGCATATCGACCCCGTTCACCACAATGCCATCGATTTCCACCATAAATTCCAGCACCGCATCGTGCGCGCTGGTGGTTTCGCGCACATAGCGAAAGCTGTCATTGAAAAACACATGGAAGGCGGCTTGCAGATACAGGCTGGTAATCATTTTGCCCACTTGTGGCGTGTGGACTACCGGGGAATGGAAAACGACCTCATCCGATAACAAGGCATCCAGTGCTGCCGGATCACGTTGTTGCACGATTTGATGCCAGGCGGTGAGCGGAGCGGAGGGCATGTGTTACCTTTCTACTGGATGGAGGGAAAATAATTTCTCAAATCATATCAGAAAGCCCGGCAAGCATAGGGTTCACCGCCACGAATTGCATTTTAGAGACAAGCCTCTATCTTTTTGAAAAATGGGTATTGCCATGTGGAAAAATCGGCGTATAATTATTTCCATCGCGAAACAAAACGGGTTCGCAAAGCAAGGCGGCAAGGTTGGTAGTGTGTTTTTTTGGAATGAATTTTACGACTTTTTACATGATTGGGGATTAGCATGCAAGAATTGACTATGCAAGAATTGGAAACGGTTTCTGGTGGCGGCAGTTTCACATTGACAACCTTTGCATCGCGTGCAACGTCATCGTCCCTGGTCGTGGCCAAAGATCCTGGTGATCGCAACTGATAATACAATACGGGTGAATGGCATCACCCGGTTGAAATGCAAAAGGATGATTCATCGAGAGGTAAATCATCCTTTGTCTTATGTGGTCGCCCATTGTGGCTCATCATGCCGCCGGGGGCCTAATGTCAAGTCATGGTGTCTGGCGCGATCAATCAGATCGCGTCGCAGGCCTTAATGCACAATCTTGGCTAAAAAGTCGCGCGCCCGATCTGAACGAGGCGCACCGAAAAATTCATCCTTGGTGCAATCTTCAATCACCGCACCCTTATCCATGAAAACAATCCGGTTGGCCACCCGTTTGGCAAAGCCCATTTCGTGGGTCACCACCATCATGGTCATGCCTTCTTGCGCCAGCCCGACCATCACGTCCAGCACTTCGTTAATCATTTCCGGGTCGAGTGCCGAAGTCGGTTCGTCGAACAACATCGCAATCGGGTCCATCGACAGCGCGCGCGCAATCGCTACCCGCTGTTGTTGACCACCCGAGAGCTGGCCGGGAAACTTGTCTTTTTGCGAAATCAGGCCAACCCGGTCCAGATATTTCAGACCGCGCACCCGTGCTTCTTCCTGGCTGCGCTTTAACACCATCACCTGGCCGATGGTCAGGTTTTCGGTAATCGACAAATGCGGGAACAGTTCAAAATTCTGGAACACCATGCCGATGCGGGCGCGCAGGCTGGAGAGATTGGTTTTCGGGTCGCCGACTGAAATGCCATCAACCGTAATCTCGCCTTTTTGAAACGGTTCCAACCCGTTCACGGTTTTGATCAGGGTTGATTTGCCCGAGCCGGAGGGGCCGCAAATCACCATTACATCGCCTTTTTTGACATCGGTAGAGCAATCAGTCAGCACCTGAAACTGGCCATACCATTTGCTGACGTTTTTTAATGAAATCATGAAATTCTCCAATCGGGATGGCGCTAGCGGATGATGGCGATTTTTTTCTGGATTTGCTTGACCCCGGCAGACAGGGCAAAGCACAGCACAAAATACACCACTGCGACAAAGCAATACATTTCTACCAGACGGCCATCGCGCTGCGCAATTTTGGACGCCGCGCCGACAAAATCGGGTATCGACAACACATACACCAGCGACACGTCCTGAAACAGCACGATGGTTTGCGTCATCAACAGCGGCAGCATATTGCGAAACGCCTGCGGCAACACCACATGGCGCATGGTTTGGGCATAAGTCATGCCGAGCGCCTGTGCGGCCCAAGGCTGGCCGCGCGGAATTGATTGAATCCCGGCGCGCATGATTTCGCAATAGTAGGCCGCCTCAAACAAAATAAAAGTGATCAGGGAAGATTGAAACGCGCCCAGCGGAATCGGTTCCTTGCTGCCCGTGATCCAGCCCAGCAAAAACGGCACCAGAAAATACAGCCAAAATATTACCAGAATTAGCGGAATCGAACGAATGGTATTGACGTAAGCGGTAGCAGGCCAGGACAGCAGGCGGTGCGAAGACAAGCGCATCATCGCCAGCAGGGTGCCAAACACGATGCCGCCCAGCATGGCCCAGAACGTCAGGTTCAGGGTGAAGACCATACCGGTTTTGAACAGGTAGACCCAGGAGCGCGAGATGACATCAAAATCGAAATTACTGAACATATCAGTGCCCCCCCGCCGTACCTAAAAAGCCCGGAACCGCCACCGCTTTGCCCAGCAGGCGCATGAAAACCAACACGCAGATATTGACCAGAATATAGATGATGGTGGCAGCCGTCAGGGCTTCAAAAGTTTGAAACGACATTTCGCGCATTGAATAGGTGCGCGCCGTCAGTTCGGCCACGGTGATGGTAAAGGCCACCGAACTGTTTTTCATGATATTTAAAAATTCGCTGGTCAGCGGCGGGAAGATGACCCGGAACGCCACCGGCAACAAGATATGGCGATAGGTTTGCCCCAGCGTCAGGCCGAGCGCGGTGCCCGCCATTTTTTGCCCACGCGGGATCGATTCGATACCGGCCGAGACTTGTACCGCCACCCGCGCCGAAGTGAAAAAGCCGAGGCTGATAATGGCGATGATCAGGGCCGAATCGGGCCGACCCTTGATCCAGGTGCCCAGTGGCCCCAGCAGTTCCGGCACCACGAAATACCACAGAAACATTTGTACCAGCAGCGGAATATTACGGAACAGTTCGACCCAGGCATTGCCCAGCCGTACCACCCAGCGATTGGGCAAGGTACGCATAGTGCCGATGATGGCTCCCAGAATCAGGGCGATTACCCAGGCCGAGAGCGCAATGGTCAGGGTGACCCACAGCCCGGACCACAGGGTGTCCAGATAGGTGCCCACGCCATCGGGCGAAGGTTCCCAGAAAATACGCCAATTCCAGTTGTAATTCATGCTTGCTCCCGGCTGCTGGATCAGCCCGGTGACGCGCAAACAGCTTCATGCGTGGCCGGGCTGGTTTGGTGGCAAATTATTTTTTCTTGCCAAGTGATTTTTGCGCTTCCGGTACGGTAGCGTAAGCGGCCGGATCACCCGAATCGGTCGGATGAGCGTACACAAACTTGAGTTGCGGGGTCAGCGGGAAATTCATGTTGACGCCCTTGGGAGGAATCGGCGACAGGAACCACTTATTGTAGATTTTGACCACATCGTCGGACTGATACAAACGGGTCAGCGCGGTATCGACCACTTTTTTGAATTCCGGATCGTTACGGCGCATCATGATGCCATACGGTTCCACCGAAAGTGGGTCTTTGCTGATTTCATAATCGCTGGGCGATTTGGAATTGGCGGCCAGACCGGCCAGCAAAATATCGTCCATCGCAAATGCGGCTGCGCGCCCGGTTTCCACCATCAGGAACGATTCGGCATGGTCTTTGGCCGAAATCACCGTCATGCCGAGGTTTTGCTCGTTGTTCATGATGGTAATTTGCTTCAGATTGGCGGTGCCAGCGGTAGAGACAATGGTTTTGCCTTTCAGATCCGCCAGCGATTTGATATTGGAGGATTTTTTCGATACCAGGCGGGTGGCAGTGACGAACATGGTGGGCGCAAACGCCACCTGCTTTTGACGTTCCAGATTATTGGTGGTGGAGCCACATTCCAGATCGATGGTGCCATTGGCCATCAGGGGGATACGGGTGGCCGAGGTAACCGGATTCAACACGGTTTTGAGCGAACCCATGCCCAGATGTTTTTGCACCCCCAGCACCACTTTCAGGCACAGATCAATCGAATAACCCTGATACGATTGCTTGTCGTCCAGGTAAGAAAACGGGATTGAAGAATCACGCACGCCCAGCGTGATTACGCCCGATTCCTTGATTTTTTTCAGTGTACCGGTCAATTCCTGGGCTTGCGCCAAGCCAGACAAACTGCTGCCAGCAATTGCCAGTGCAGCGGCGAGCACGGTGGTGCGGGCGCGATTTTGAAAAAAGGTCATGTGCATCTCCTGATGAGTGAATGGCTTGGTAAATACCTTGATAAGAGCGCCTAGTGTAACAAAACCCTTTGCCGGATACAGAATCGACACCAAGAAGACGCTGCAAGTGTCTGAATAATAGGCATTTATGCGCAATATTCCAACAAATTTCAGGCTGCTACCGGGCAAAGGTGTCGGTCACTTGAGAAATATTGGATAATAACAGAATTGTTTTTGCAAAAGGTTTTTCGTATGGGCTCCAGCGCTGTTTCGATCCCTGCCGCCGTGCAGGCCAACCCCGCCGTGGTGCGACTGGGTATTCCCGGTCTCGCCAGCCTGACCGACAGCATGATGGCGGGCAGCCTGTATGCACTGGTGGCGGAAGCACCGCCAACCCGTTACCCCCTGATCGCCAGCTCGCTGGCGCACGCACTCAAGCACGACATTGCCTGCACCATCGTTTTGCCTGCCAACCCCGAACAATTCATCGCCCGCATCGAAAGCTTTGCCCAGTTTGACCTGTCCACTGCGGTAGCGGAAGGGCGGATCCAGTTTTTTGTGATGCAGGAAAATTTCAGCAAAACCATGTTCCGCTTTGGTGCCGAAACCTTTTGCCGCGAACTCGATCATTTTCAGATCCCTGATGGCAGTTATTTCATTTTTGAACAAGCCGATGATTTGCTCAGTTTGCACGATGTATCGCTGGCGCTGGGCCAGATCAGCGGGTTGAAGCAGTGGTTCAGCCAGCATAACGTCACGGGCTTGCTCTCGTTTTCGCGTATCGGCTCCTCCATGGCAGCACTGGCGGCGCTGCAATGCCTGATGGATCAACTGGGCGGCATTACCCGCATTGGCGGCCATCGTGACGGGCTGGAAATCACCTTTGACTACTGGCATTCGCAAGAAGGCACGGTCGCAGCCAAAAGCTACCCCTTGCTGACGCTCGATTCCGGCATGTTGATGGTCACCAGCAGCCCGGCCCAGAACGGCGGTGCCCGGGTCGAAATGCAGGACGCCGAAGAAGAAGGCGAACCGCAGTTTTTCTTCATGGATGCCGAGCTGGTCAGCATGAGCAAGCAAATGCCGGGCGTGTGGACCCATATCGATTCGTTGGTTGGCATGATGCACGCCACCCGCGACCACCATTCGGCCACCGTTATTCTCACTTTCCGGCGTGATACCGATCTGCGTCAACTGGCGCAAACCGTACATACCCTGCGCCATGCGCTGGGGCGGCGCGCACGGCTGGTGGTGCAAGAAAAAGGTGCATCGCTGCGCTACCAGAACGAAGCGCTGCTATTGCGTCTGGGTCTCAATTTGGTGATTCACGTCGATGTCCACGCCAGCCGCCTGCCGCTGTTGCTGGCTTCGCTCAAGGGCCAGATTTTTGATCGCGATATCGACATCAATTTTGAAATGGCGCTCGCCAGCGTCACCCCGTCCGGCTTGCGCGGCTATCAGTTGCCTGCGCGCTTCGTGGCGGAAGCACAAACCTTGCTGGAACGTGCCGAAACGCTGGATATTCCCTGCGCCCTGGTGCTGGGCATGCCGGGGCGCGATGTCGGCGCGGCCGATATTCTGGGCAAGGTGCTGATGTCGCGTTCCGGCGATATGGTCAGCTTTGATCAACAAGCCTGCTATATGTTTTTGAATGGTTGCCCGGAAACCAGTTTGTTGATGACGCTGGAACGGGTGCTGGGTCAAGATGTGGGGGCCGCCTTTGTTGAATCG
>JBDLSU010000105.1:0-3773 GCA_039799405.1 Pseudomonadota bacterium
TCAGATTGGTCAGCACTTGTGCAAACGAGCCGGGATAGCTGTCTATCATCAGGTGTTCCGGGCTATCGATCAGGATTTTCACATGCGACTGACGCAAACGAGGTTGCAGGCTGACAATCACCTCTTCGATATATTCCTTCATGGCAAATCTGCGGCGCGCCTCGCTGGTTTGATCGGCGGAAATTTGCTTGAAACTCTGGATCAGTTGGGCTGCGCGATTGGCGTTGGTAAGGATCAGGCGGCTACTTTCATTCGCCGTTTCCAGATAGGCCAGAATATCCGACTTTTTGATCGCCCCCTGATCCATGATCAGCACCACTTGCTCGGTGGCCTGGCGCAACACCGAGGCACTGGTCATGGTAATGCCAACCGGGGTATTGATTTCATGCGCCACCCCGGCCACCAGCGAACCGAGCGAAGCCAGCCGCTCGGCTTGCAGCAACGAATCTTGCGCCTGACGCAAATCCTGATAGGCTTGTATGGTTTGTTGTTCGGAACGATGGGCTTGTTCTTCAGCGGCGCGGGTGTGTTCAATAATTGACTTCAACTTGCGCTGAATGCGGTTAAAACCCAGAATGACATCGCCGAATTCATCGACCCGGTTTTCCGGCAACTCTTCCACCTCGCCGGTTTCGCGGATCGCCAGATCAAACAAGGCCTTGCGTAATTGTTGCAGCGGCTCAAACACCAGGCGCAAACTCAGAGACAAAATGCCAACCAGCGACAAATCCAGCACCAGGATTTCAACCAGTTTGCGCATCAGTTCGGCATGCAATGTCGCCTCCATCCGGGCCCGGCTGAAATTGACCACCACCCGCCCGATAACACTGGGCTTGGTGTGAAGATTATCTTTGCTATTGCCGCGAAATACCAGCGTGGTTTCCACCGGCGTGCCATCAATCAGGACACTGCCTGATGCTACCGCCAGATCACCACCAGGCAAGCGGATCTTGCCGGTGAACAGGCCGGAGTCATAGACCCGGATGCCCAGCACCTCCGGCGGCAACATTTCAGCCTCCAGAATGCTGCTGACCTTGGCTTTGTCCAGATCCCATAGCGCCGACGGCAGACTGATTTGCAGGCGTGTCATCACCCCCTGACGCAATTGCCGGTGGCGCTCTTCCAGATCATTGCGCAGTTTGAATTGCGAATAGGTACCCGAAATCGCCAACACCAGGGTAATGATCACGACAAACAAGATTTTTAACCGGAACTGTATCCCCCGCATGCCCCCACCTCCCTGACCACACTATACTGCCAAGTGCGCACCGATTGCACCACAAATCCGGTCCCGTGCCCTGTTTTGTCGCGCGCTTGGCGGACACCACCCGGCCAAGCCTTGATATATGTCAAGATGCCAACGCGGCGGCTGATTATACTATCGACATACCGATTATTTTTCATCTCAGCCGATCCGGAGTTCTTTTCATGACTGTTTCAAGCCCGCTCGCCCCACCAAGCGTGACGCCGCTTGAACTCTCAACGGAAAATCTGGCCCTGCTTGATCCTGGTTGCCGCGACTACTTGCTCTATCCCGATCCGGCCCAATGGCAGCCATTCAGCGAAGCGGTCAGCCAGGTACGCGCCAGTCCGCATAGCGCCAGCCTGAGCCTGGGCTTGCAATCCGGCAATCCGGCCACCAGCCCGGGGCCACAGTTTGAACGGCGCTATCTGCATGCCTTGCTGCACGAAATAGATTTGCTGGGTCGCCAGTTTGGCAAAGCCTTCCGGATTGAGCAGTTACATCTGTGGGGCAGCAGCATTCCGGAAGCGGATTTGCAAGCCTTGCTGGCGGCAGTGCGCCAACATTTTTCATTGCTGGCGCACTGCCATTTTTCACTGCACTTGCCGTTGAACCAGTTGCCACCGCAAACCTTGCATTACTGGGCGGCACACGGCTTCCGGCACCTGCACCTGAGCTTGCAAGCTGGCGAAGTTCAGCCGCTGCCATCAGCCTTGCTGCTGGCGCGCACGCTAAAATTTGAATCGGTACGCATCGACCTTGGCTTTGGCTTGCGGCAACAACCATTACTGGCGCTGGCACGCACGCTTAAAACGCTGGTTACGGTTGCACCGGATCAAATTGCGCTGCACCCTGGCCCGGCCAATCATGAACATTTGTGCTTTAGCCTGAAACGCCTGCATGCTGCAGGTTACACCTATCTGGGCGGTTTTTGCTTTACCCGGGCGCGCGACCCGTTGCTAAGGGCGCAACGGCACGGACACCTGCACCGCGACTTAAGCGGCTACACCACCCACAATAGCCATCACCATCTGGGTTGCGGCCTGGATGGCATCAGCGCACTGGGCAATTTTTACCGCCAGAACAGCCACGACCCGGCCCAGTACTGCACCCTGCTGGAGCAAGGCCAGTTGCCACTGACGCGCTACCTGACACTAAGCATGGACGACTTGCTGCGCCGCATCGTCATCCACTTGCTGATTTGCCAGTTTGAGGTGTCGATTCAAACCCTGGAATTGAGCTACCCGATCCAGTTTCGGCACTATTTCGCCAGCGAGCTAATCCAGCTACAGGTGCTGGCGCAACGCGGCTGGCTTTCGATTGAACCGGCGTTTCTGCAAGTGCTGCCTGCAGGACAACTTTTCATTTACCAAATTTGTGCAGTATTTGACCGCTATCGTTGCAGCGACACCACATCCGGCCAACAATCGTGACAGATGCATGGGCAAATGCACAGACATTGGCTCAGGCAGCGGCACACGGCTCACTTTCACTACCGGTGGCCAGCAAGCGCAAATTATTCAGATCCAGCAATTCGATTTCACGGTTATCGACCCGGATCCAGCCCTGCTTTTTAAATTTGGATAACAATCGGCTGATGCTTTCAATGGTCAGACCAAGATAATTGCCGATTTCTTCGCGCGACATGCGCAACTGAAAACAGGTGGTGGAATAACCCCGGGTTGAATAGCGGGTCGATAAATTGACCAAAAACGCCGCCAGGCGACAATCGGCCCGCATATTACCCAACAACAACATCGCACTTTGCTCGCGGGTAATTTCCTGACTCATGATGCGGTGAAAATGGCGCAGCAAGGACGGTACTTTGCCAAACAATTCTTCCAGGCGTAAAAACGGAATTTCGCAAACCTCACTGTCTTCCAGCGCCACCGCATCGCACTGGTGAAATTCACTACTGATGGCATCCATGCCCAACAATTCGCCCGCCATCTGAAAACCGGTCACTTGCTGCTCACCACCGCTATTCACCTGGTAAGTTTTGAAATGCCCCAAGCGCACCGCATACAAATTCACAAACGGATCGTTCATCCGATACAAGTGGCTACCTTTGGAAACCTTGCGGCGGCGCTCAATCAATTGATCCAGGCGTTGCATATCGCCTTCGTCCAACCCCATCGGCAAGCATAACTGCCGCATACTGCATACGCCACAACTGGCACGCAACGGTGCCACCACAAAATTACTACTCTCAATTCGTACCGGAATACTCATTTTTCAGGCCCAGGCAATTAGAAACGATTTTCGTTTGGTTCAAACTCCTGCATCATAGCAAGACTTGGCACTTAAACCAAATCCCGTAGCGGATGCGCATGTGCTGGCCAGGCTGGCGCGAAGAAGCTTTGCACCGCCGCTTCGCTCACTTCAGGCAGACTACACGACCAGCGTGGTGCATTATCCTTGTCAATCACCAGTGCGCGCACTCCTTCCAGCACTTCGCCCTGCTCAAAATTGCGCCGCACCAGGTTGCGCTCCATGCGCAGGCAATCGGCAATCCCCATATTGGCACCCC
>JBDLSU010000106.1:0-3322 GCA_039799405.1 Pseudomonadota bacterium
GCGTTCACGATACGCCAATGCCTGCGCGGTGGTGGTGACAGGTGGCTTCAGATTGGGCATGACAATCGCACGCGCAAACTGGCGTGCTGTATGCGGTAGCACCGATTGCATGACGGCACCATCACGCAGGTGCAAATGCCAGTCATCGGGGCGGATCAGGGTGAGGCGGGTGGCTTGATTGGACATGATGGGGGTCTGGAATTAAGGGGCGGTGATAAGGGAAAGATCGGATTGCAGGCATTGTACGCTGGCATGCGGAAACCTGCTACGCCTGCTCGCGCTTCATCTTCCAGCTAGCCAGGCAACCAAACACCAGCGCAAAGCCAAGCAATACGGCAATTGGCATGAATGCTTCTTGCAAACCGAGTCCACGCCAGGTCATGGCATCCATGCCATCGACTGCCCAGCGGATCGGAATCACCAGCGTAGCCGTTTGCAGCCACTGCGGAAACAGCATCGATGGCACCCAGGCACCGCCCAGCATCACCATCAGCAAGGAGACAAACACGGCAATGCCGCGTGCGGCTTCCGGGGTTTTGCCGAAGGCGGCGATGAGCAGGCCGAAGGTAGCGGTCATCAGGCAAAAACTCAGGCCGATGCCGAAAAAACCGGGCACGCTACCGGCAATGTCGATTTTGAAAATCAAGATGCCAAACAAAAAGATAAAGCACAGCAGCAAAAATGCCAGAATCGTACTGGCCAGAATCCGTGCCAGCAAAATTGTGCCCAGTCCGATGGGCGCGGCCAGCAAGCGGTTCCAGATGCCCAGGTTGCGCATCAACAAAATGCCGATACCGGCATCGATGCCCATGAATAAAATAAACTGCACACTCATACCGGCAAAGGAATGGCTGTAGCCATTGTATTTGGGGCCGGAGGTGAGCGGTGCGTCCTTGGTGGCAAACGGGGTCGAAAGGCCCGCGCTGAGTGTGCCATCTTTGTTGCTGGCGGTTGGATTGAGTTGGCTTTGTTTGAATTTTTTCAAACTGCCCAGCAATTGCTTCAGTTCGGCGTTTTCTGCTTGCTTGTCTTGTTCCAGTTTTTGCAGGGTGTCATCAATCACCTTGTCACCGCCTTTGCCGCTGAAGGCATCGGCGCTGACATGCTGCATGATATATTGGGTCAAAATCCCTTTCAGCATGGCCAGCGTGACGCTTTGCGATGGGTCGTAATAGATGGGAATTTCCGGCTTTGTCCGGGGATTAAAAAAGGCATTCGCGGCTGCTTCGCCAAAGCCCACTGGCAACACCACGGCGGCACTGAGTTTGCCTTTTTTGACTTGCGCTTGCGCCGTCACGGCACTCATTTCCAGCACCTTCAAATTGCTGTCGGCCTTCAGGCTGGCAGCGATTTTACGGCTGGTTTCAGATTGATCCAGTTGCACCAGGCCGATTTCGATTTTGCCGTTCTGGCGTTCACCACTGCCACCAAACAGGTAGCCAAAAAACGCGGCCAGCACCACCGGCATTATCAGGGTCAAAATCAGGGCGCGGCGGTCGGCCACGAACAGCAGCAAGTCTTTGCGGATCAGGGCGGTGAGGACGATCATGATTTTCGTTCCGGTGAGGTCGTGGTGGCGCAGCCTGGGTTAATCGCGCAAATTGCGTCCGGTCAGCGTCAGGAACACATCTTCCAGATTGGCCTTGGCGGTTGTGAAATGAACCGGCTCTTGCCCTTGCGCTTTGAGCCAATTCAGTAGCGGTAGCGCATGCTCCGGGGCGTGCAAGGTCAGCTCCAGTTGATTGTGATGCTGGTTGACCCGGGTCACACCCGTTTGCGCACGCAGATCCGCCACAAAATGAAGTGGCGGCGCATGCGCCAGATCCACATGCAGTGCGGCCTGACCGGGCAGGCGCTGGTACAGGCTGTCCGGGGTTTCGTCGGCAATCACGCGGCCATGATCGATGATCACGATATGGTCGGCCAGCCGTTCCACTTCTTCCATATAGTGGCTGGTGTAAATTAGCGAACGGCCCTGTTTTTGCAAATGTTCCAGGCTGTCGAAAATGGCGTTGCGGCTTTGCGGGTCAACCCCGACCGTCGGTTCATCCAGAATCAATAACTCGGGTTCATGCAATAGCGCAGCCGCGATATTCAGGCGGCGTTTCATACCGCCGGAAAAAGTATTCGGTTTGTCGCGTGCGCGCTCGTCCAGGCTAACCAGCGTCAACACTTCATGGCAGCGCTTTTCCAGCCGTGCGCCTTTCAGGCCATACAGTGCGCCAAATAATTTCAGGTTTTCAATTGCAGACAGGTTTTCAAACAGGGCCAGCTCTTGCGGCACCACGCCGATTTTGAGTTTGGCATCATTATCCTGATTTTCCAGATGCTGGCCATCGAGCAGCACGCTGCCCGAATCCGGATGCAGCAAGCCGCAAATAATGCCCACCGTGGTGGATTTGCCCGCGCCATTGGGGCCGATCAGGCCGACCGTCTGGCCGCGCTTGACTTGAAACGAAATGCCATCCACAGCGCGCCGTTCGCCATAGGATTTGCAGATTTTGGTGACGCTTAACAGAACCGAAGACATAGCCTATTCCACTGACAGGATGGCTCAAAGTGTATGCTATTTTATGTGGCGACAGACAATAAAAATCAGTAGCAAGCAAAAAAAATCCGCTTGGCAGCACCTGCCGCGCGGTCAGGCCACGGTCAGGCCACGCTCAGGCCACGCTCAGGCCACGCTACGCGCCACGCTGTCGCTCCACTGGAAGGCGGCCATTTCGATATTCACCAGATCATCGGCACTCAATTCCAGGCGGCGCAGCAGTTGCGGCACCTGATTGGCGCATTCCTTGAATTGTTCCAGATATTCGATCAGACGCAGCAGTTCACCACAAAAACCCGCGCGCTCCAGCAGGGCCGAGGAAACCTCATCCACCACCGGCACCTGTTCCAGAATCTCCACCATCGGTAAACCAAACAGCGCATCCATCAGCGACATGATGCCGACCGTAAATGCCTGATCGGCCAGTGCGCGTTTGTTGGGGTACAGTTTTTCGGCCAGCAGTTCCAGCAAGCGGCCACGGGTAGTAGCCAGCGACAGCAGGGGCGACATGCAATGGCCCTTGTTATTCGGTTCGGCATACAGGGTAATTTGCAACCAGCGTTGCAACTGGCGGCGGCCCAGGATCATCAGGGCCTGGCTGAGTGAATCGATTTTATGGCGCGCACCAGCGGCCGGGGTATTGACCAGACGTAGTAGATTCAGGCCCAGTGCCACATCGCGCTTGATGGCTTTTTCGATGTCGGCACTGTCGGCATCCGAGCTGATGAGTGTCATCAGTTGCAATACCGAAAGCTTGGAGGGGGCCAGTTTTTT
>JBDLSU010000107.1:0-2580 GCA_039799405.1 Pseudomonadota bacterium
CGTAGGATAATCGCCAAAAGTGATTTTCACCGCATTCACCACCTTGCCAAATATTTAACCCCCTATATCCACAGCCCCCACCAACCCCACCACTTCATCCAACAACACCTTCCTACCCAACTTCCCACTCAAAGTCTTGCCATACTTAACCTGCGCAAACGCCACCAGTTCGGCCACCGTCATCTTCTCCACCGGGCCAGTCAAATCGCTTTCCGCAACCATCACCGTCGCCCCCGCAGCATCAACAACTTCCACACCGCCCGCCTGGTTCACCGCCTCCCCATCCCCCGTTTCATCCAGCGCCCATTGATCCGCATACACCGTCAAAATCTGGCCTGCTTGGGCGTCACCCACTGCACATCGCCATTCCCTTCCCAAAGCTTGCCAGACTTCGCCACGTTATCCTGCGCATTCAGCTTTTTGCCGACATAGCGCACCGCAATCGTTTGATCATGATTTGCCATTTACAACGTCCCCCGGTGTTCAAACAAAATCACCGCATCCAGTTGTCCGCTGGCCGGGCCACCGCCTATGGTGGCGGTAATGTAAAAAACCGCCAGCACCAACAGCAGCGCGCTATTCGATTCAGTTCTGGCCGCTGCTGCTGTGCTGGTTGCCGCAATCAACGCCGCCGCCGCGCCACCGGCTGTACCATCAACCAATTCATAGCCCAGGCTGACGGTACTACCCGCCCCCAGGGCAGCATTGATGATCTTGGCGCCAAACAGCTTGGTGCCCGCAAACAGCTTGACCAGCCGCCTCTTTGGCCGCCTCCAGCCCCACGCTACGCGCAATCACCCAGGCCGCCAGATAGCTTGATGCCAAACACCCGCCCACAGTGGCGATATTGCCCTGCGCGAAAAACGGCTGGTTCAGGATTTCGCCCCCAGCCAAGTGTATTGCATCAAAAACACATCAAAATAAGGCGTCCATTTTAAAATGAGGCAAGGCGTGGCAAGAATAACACTGGGCGCAATTATCGACCGTTACGCCCTTGATATTGGCTCAGCCAAGCCATTTGGCCGATCCACCATTTTGTGCCCTGCACAATCTTTTACCCATGCTTTTTCAACCGTATCTCAACACAGGTGCCCTCTCCCAGCGTACTGGTGATTGCAATTTGCCCCTTCAACCTTTGCGTTACATGGTTGTACGCCACGTGCAAGCCCAGCCCCACATGCCCGTGCATGCCGCTTTTTGTGGTGAAGAATGGGTCAAACACCTTGGGCAAGTCTTCTGGCGCGATGCCGTGGCCGTCGTCGCGGATGCTGATCACCACCACATCGCCGCCGTCATCGGCTGCGCCAGCTTGCGCGCTGATGCGTAAGGTGCCCTTGCGGCCATCGGTAAAGGCATGGTTCAGCACATTCACCAACACCCGGCTCAAAACCTCGGTGAGCGCATCCGGCACCACCTGCATGCGCAAACCAGCAGGTATGGCAAACGCCAGTTTATTGCCATTTTGCACTAATTTGCTGTGTACCAGGGTGGCCATTTCCGGTAAATAATCAGCCAGTTCAATTTCCATCATTTGGTCGCTGTCGGCATCGACGGAAATGGTTTTGAACAGGGCAATCAGTTCGGCGGCGCGGGTGGCGGTTTTCAGGGCCAAGGCGGTGTATTCCATGCCATCGGCGGCGGTGGATTGCAATATCGATTGGCTCAGGCGGCCACTGGCAGCGGCATCTTTCAGGGTTTGCCATGCGCTTTCCACGCCGGATATGGCCACCAGTGTGGTGCCCAGCGGGGTATTGATTTCATGCGCAATACCCGCCACCAAGCCACCGAGCGACACCATTTTTTCTTGCTGCACCAGTTGCCCTTGTGCTTGCCGCAGTTCGGCCATGGCGGCGGCATTGGCCAGTGCAATGGCACCGTAGGCGGTGAGGGTGCGAAAGATCAACCGTTCGCGCTCGCCATAGACGTTTTGCTGGTCGGACTGGATTGACATCACGCCCAGCACCTTGTCGTCCACGATTAAGGGGGCAAACAGGGCGGTGAGCATTTGGCGCGTGCCGGGTAGATCGGTGGACTCGTCCTGCGGGTCGTAATTGAGCAGCAATTCCCGCCGTTCGCGCACTGCCCGTGCTGCGTTCGAGGTGGGGCAGTCGAGCGCGATATTGGCCATTTCCATGGCCTGATCATTATCGCGCCCAAACACCGCATCAAGCGACCTGGTGGCGGCGTTCATGCGGTGAATGGTCATGATTGGGGCATCAAGCAAGCCGCCCACGTACTGGTAGAGCGACCTGGATACGATCTCCGCATCGAGATTGGCGGTAATCTCGCGTCCAATGTCGCCCAACTGGCGCAGGGTTTCTACCGACAATTCCAGGTCGGCGTTGGCACCATTCAAGGCCAGGTTCGATTGGTTGAGGTCTTCAATGGCGTGGTTGAGTGCGGTATTGGATTGATTGAGTGCGTCGTTGGACAGCTTTAATTCATTGTTTGAATCTACCAGTTCTGTTTGTTTTTGGTGCAATTCACTCGTGCGCTCATGCACCAGTTGCTCCAGCTCATGCTGGCGCTGGCGCAGGTAGCGGGTGCGCACCTGGATCAGCGCGGCAACCAAACTGCCCA
>JBDLSU010000108.1:0-8353 GCA_039799405.1 Pseudomonadota bacterium
CCTGGCGCAAAATCACCCCCGCTTCGGTCAGGCGCTTGACCCGGCGCAGACAAGTGGGGGGCGAACAAAACACCCGCGCCGCCAGATCGTGATTGGTCAGCGTGGCGTCTTGCTGCAAAACATTCAGGATGCGCTTATCCAATTCATCCAGATCATGCGGTATTAAGGTCGATTCACTCATGGATTTGAAATATTCTCGTTATCAATTTCTGTTTTGTGAAATTAAATTTCACATCATCAGCAAGATGAAATAATATACCAAAATCAGCATAAATTTGACGCCATATTTCACCTCGACTCATCTACGATGACGACTCTACTTTATTCCTTGTGAGGTCTTCATGTGCGGCATCGTCGGCGCTTGTGCGCAACGCAATATCACCCCCATTTTGCTGGAGGGTTTGAAACGGCTGGAATACCGCGGCTACGATTCCTGCGGCATTGCCCTGCATGTGGATGGCCGCCTGCAACGCGCGCGCTCAACCTCACGCGTGGCCACGCTGGAGCAAGAAAGTGGCGGCCTGAGCGGCTTTTCCGGCATCGCCCATACACGCTGGGCCACCCACGGCGCGCCCGCCTCGCACAATGCGCATCCGCATTTCTCGCCCACCGACGACAACGCGCGCATTGGCCTGGTGCATAACGGCATCATCGAAAACCACGACCAATTACGCGCCGAACTGGTCGCGCTGGGTTATGTGTTCCAAAGCCAGACCGACACCGAAGTCATTACCCACATGATCGATCATTTATATCAGGGCGATTTGTTCGAGGCGGTGCAACAGGCGGTAAAGCGGCTGCATGGCGCATTTGCGATTGCGGTATTTTGCCGCGACGAACCACACCGCATCGTCGGTGCGCGCCTGGGTTCCCCCTTGATTGTCGGCGTAGGCCAGGGCGAAAACTTTTTGGCCTCTGACGCCATGGCGATTGCCGGCACCTGTGACCAGATCATGTATCTGGAAGAAGGCGATGTGGTCGATTTGCAATTACAAGGAGTATGGATCGTCGATCAGGACGGCAAACGGGTCGAGCGCCCGGTGAAAACCGTGCATGCGCACACTGGCGCGGCCGAACTGGGGCCGTATCGCCACTATATGCAAAAAGAAATTTTCGAGCAGCCACGCGCCATCAGCGATACGCTGGAAGGCGTTACCGGCATCATGCCGGAACTGTTTGGTGATGGTGCCTACAACATCTTCAAACAATGCGATTCACTCTTGATTCTGGCCTGCGGCACCAGCTATTACGCCGGGCTAACCGCCAAATACTGGATTGAATCAGTTGCCAAAATTCCGGTGAATGTAGAAATTGCCAGCGAATACCGCTACCGCGACAGCGTGCCCAACCCCAACAGCCTGGTCGTCACCATTTCGCAAAGCGGCGAAACCGCCGACACCCTGGCCGCGCTCAAGCACGCACGTGCGCAAGGCATGCTGCACACGCTCACTGTATGCAACGTCGCCAGCAGCGCCATGGTGCGCGAATGCGCGCTGGCCTACATTACCCGCGCTGGCGTGGAAGTGGGCGTGGCCTCCACCAAAGCCTTCACCACCCAGTTGGCAGCGCTGTTTTTGCTGGCCTTATCGCTGGCACAAGTGAAAGGTCGCTTGAACAACGAACAAGAAACCGCGCACCTGAAGGCAATGCGCCATCTGCCGGTAGCAATTAGCGCGGTGCTGGCGCTGGAACCACAAATCATCGGCTGGGCCGAAGAATTTGCGCGCAAAGAAAACGCGCTGTTTCTGGGGCGCGGCATGCACTACCCGATTGCGCTGGAAGGCGCATTAAAACTGAAGGAAATTTCCTACATCCACGCCGAAGCCTACCCGGCAGGCGAATTAAAACACGGCCCGCTGGCACTGGTGACGCAAGAAATGCCGGTGGTGACGGTGGCACCGAATGATGCGTTGATCGAAAAACTCAAGTCCAACATGCAGGAAGTGCGCGCAAGAGGCGGGCATTTGTATGTATTTGCCGATGTCGATTCGCAGATTACACCGAGCGAAGGCGTGCATGTGATCCGGCTGCCGGAACATTACGGCATGCTGTCGCCGATTTTGCATGTGGTGGCCTTGCAGTTGTTGGCTTACCATACGGCGCTGGCGCGGGGGACGGATGTGGATAAGCCCCGCAATTTGGCCAAGTCAGTGACGGTGGAGTAACCAATACCCTCCTCCTTAACATCGCCCAAGCCTATTACAACGCTTCCACAGGCAGGGCACTGCGGGAGCGCTTGGCCGGGGGGGCAGGATTCACCCTCGAAGTAGCTTGACGACAGGTCATAGCGCACCAAACCAGGCATTGGGGCTACCTTGGCAATCAAAGCGGGGCTGCGGTGAGCTTGCCTTGGGCGGTCAGGGTTTGCAATTGCTGGCTAAAGCGCAGCAGCAGGTCTTGCGTGTTTTCATAGCTGGTGTGGAAATGGCCGAGCTTGGCGAGTTTGGCTTGCATATCCCATAGCGATTCCAGGTCTTCGCGCCGTGCGCTGGCGGTGGTGATGGTTACGTCTTTGAAAAAAGTGAAAATGCTTGGCACGCCGTCGGTTTTGAATTGGGCGTAGGCCGTGTCAAATTCTTCTTTGGTAAACTTGCCCGCCTTGGTGCCAAACAGGCTGACGAAAATGTCGCAATCCTTGATGGCCTGGTTGTAATCGTCCTGTTTGCGGGTGGGCGATACGGCATCCAGAAAATTTTCCCAGCGGGTGATTTCCAGATATTGGCCCGTGGCTTGGTAACGGTCGTTTTCGCGCCGGAAATGCAGTTCAAATGCATCGCGGTCGGCCAATAGTTCGTTGGATGAGGCCAAAAATATGCGCACGGTGCGGGGCGCGGGGGCTTTGCTGGCCCAGGCTGGCTGTTGGGCTGGATCGCCAGTGGCTACGCCGTCAAGCAAGATGCGGATATCGACTTTATCAAGACTGTATTCGCATTCGACTTCAAATCGGTTTTTCTCAAGCCGCCGCAGCAGATTGCGCGCTTCAAACATAAAGGGTTGCATGGCTGTTTTGCATTCCTTGCACAGGCAGGGGATGCGCTTGACCACTTTTTCATGCAAACCGGGGAAGCCATGATTAATCGCTTCGAGTTCGGTCGCCAGCACCCCCAGCAACACTTTGCGCTCCGGGCCGCGTGCGCGTAGTTCGATTTCGTCACCAGCGGGCAGCAATTCTACGGTGGCCTGGCTGGCGTTATGGCGAAACAGCACGCTGGTCAGGCAGGCATCGGCTGTATCGGCAATCAGGCGGTGTTGCCGCACCATTAAGCGGCTGATGATGCCTTTGGGCATGAAGCCATAGCGAAAGCGTACTACCAGGTCGCCGCTGTGCGCCCAGGCTACCAGCGCGGGCGGTTTGCTTGGCGGCAGCAGTTGCGGGGAAAACCAGGTGGGCGTTTTTTCATCCGGTAGCAGGTAGCACAGTTCAAAACGCTGCATCAATGCCAATAGCTCGGGGTGCATGTCGGCATACTCGCTGTCTTGCCACAGGCGGGCGCAATCGGTGCGGTCAAAATGGCCGTGGCGCGCTTTTACGGCTTCATCGTCCAGCACGCGGTATACCGCTTGCGTGGCCCAGGTGTTTTGCAAAATGACGGTGCGCGCCAAGAGCGGGTCGTCTTGAAAGTGCAAAAATACGCCCAGATCGTGGAAATAGCGTGAGAGGTGCAGGGCTTTGGTGCGGTCAAACGGTAAATGGTGGCTGTAGATGGCAAAGTATTCCTGCTGGCTGATGTGCGGCACCTGTTGCGCACGCTGTTCAATGTCGGCACGTATCTTGAGCCATTTTGCTGGTAATTCTTCGCCAATATGCGGCAGCTTGGCGGCGTAGTTGGCAATGGCAGCGCGCAGAATGTCAGCCGCGTTTTTGTCTTCCAGATTGCCTTTGAAGCAATCCTTCACCAGCGGGTAGCGCGCCTGAATTCCATCCATGCCAATCGCCTTGCTGCGTCCGGCTTTTTCGTTTTGGAAAATTAAGGCGGGGCTGTTGTCGCCAAACATTTCGATTAAATCCAGCCAATCCTTGAAGCCGGGGTCGGATACCGATTTATGGTCTTTGCGCGTATCGTCCAGCAGCAAATACAGCGAGCGGCGCGTGAGGAAGAATTGGTGGGTGGCGTGGTAAATTTCTTGGCCCCCGAAGTCCCATACGTTCAGGCGGAAGGTGCGGCCATTTGGTAAGGGAAAGTCATGGCGGTAAATGTCGATGCCTTTGGTGCTTTCTTGCTCAAGAGGCAAGGGATCATCCGGCTTGTACAGGCGGCGCAACAGGCTGGTTTTTCCGGCGCCGCCTTCGCCGAGGATCAGCATTTTGGCTTCATACAGATGATCAATCTCGCCTGCTTCGCGCTCGCGGAAGTAGCTGAGGATGGCTTCATTGCCTTGGGCGACGATTTCGACTGGCGGGATGGTGAGCGGGCAATTTTCTACCCTGATTGCGCCGTAACCTTGAACCTTTACCTCGCGCCCGCGTTCGATCATGCCACGCAAGGGCGAGAGGTCGCTCACTTGGGTCGATTCAAGATCAAGCTGTTGCAAAGCGCTCAAGCCGGACATGGGTGAGAGGTCGCTCACTGGGGTCGAGCTGAGATCAAGCTGTTGCAAAGCGCTCAAGCCGAACAAGGGCGAGAGGTCGCTCACTGGGGTCGAGCTGAGATCAAGCTGTTGCAAAGCGCTCAAGCCGGACAAGGGCGAGAGGTCGCTCACTGGGGTCGATCTGAGATAAAGCAACTGCAAAGCGCTCAAGTCGAACAAGGGCGAGAGGTCGCTCACTGGGGTCGAGCTGAGAAAAAGCGATTGCAAAGCGCGCAAGCCGGTCAAGGGCGAGAGGTCGCTCACTTGGGTCGATCTGAGCAAAAGCGATTGCAAAGCGCTCAAACCGGACAACGGCGAGATGTCTTGAATTAATTCGGAATTGCACAGCAATACCTGCAATCGCTTGCTGTTGGCCAAAGCTTGCAGATCAGTAAGCGGACAGCTCAGCGCATTGAGGTTACGCAATTGCATGAGCCCCGCCAGCGGTTTCAGATTGGCTACACCGGTGTTATTGAGCGCCACCACTTGCAACAATGGTAGATTGGCAAGCAGGCTAATATCCTGCAACTCCGTGTTCGATTTCCCCTCGTTTTGCGTTTTCTTGCGTTGATAGACGCCTGGCCTCCAGTCATTCCAATCATCCCCCAAATTTAGCGCTTCCAGCCAAACCAGTTCTGCCAATTCCTTCGGCAACTCCGCCAACCCGCATCTACCCAAATCCAGATACGTCTCTTTACTCCGCTTGTTTTCCGCAATCAATTTCAAGGCAAGTTCAGACATGGTTCTTCCCAGTATGGTGGTAACAACGATTCAATTCATCAACCGCAGCAGCAGTGCCTTATTTCAGCATGCCCTTGTCGGTCATTTTCTGCAATTGTTGCGTGAAGCGCAGGTTCAAATCTGCCGTGTTTTGGTAACTGGTATAAAAATGGCCGAGACCGTCGAGCTTTTTTTGCATGGCCCATAGCGATTCCATATCCTCGCGCCGCAGGCTGCCAGTGCTTGTTGGCTCGTCCTTGAAGAAGGTGAAAATCGTTGGTACGCCGTCGCTCTTGAATTGGGCATAGGCGGTATCAAATTCTTCTTCGGTAAATTTGCCCGCCTTGGTGGCAAACAGGCTGACGAAAATGTCGCACTCCTTGATGGCCTGGTTGTAATCATCCTGCTTGCGGGTGAGCGATACGGCATCCAGAAAGTTTTCCCAACGGACAATTTCCAGATATTGGCCAGTGGCTTGGTAACGGTCGTTCTCGCGCCGGAAGTGCAGTTCAAATGCATCGCGGTCGGGCTTTAGTTCCTTGGACGAAGCCAGGAATATCCGCACGGTACGGGGCGCAGGCGGCTTGCTGGCCCAGTCCGGCTGTTTGGCTGCGCCATCGGGGGCTACGCCATCCAACAAGCTACGCACGTCCAGCATTTCATAACTGCAATTGCACTGTACTTCCCGGATGTTTTTCTCCATCCTGCGCAGCAAATCGCGTGCGTCATACAGGAAGGGGGCGAGCGCCGTTTTACATTCGCTGCACAGGCAAGGGATGCGCTTGGTCACGGTTTCATGCAAACCACGAAAGCCCTGATTGATGGCTTCTATCTCGTTAGCCAGCACGTTCAGCAATACCTTGCGCTCCGGCCCACGTGCGCGCAGTTCGATTTCACTACCGGACGGTAGCAATTCGGCGGTGGCTTGGCTGGTGTTGTGGCGGAACAGCACGCAAGTGAGGCAGGCATCCCCCGTATCACTGGTCAGGCGGTGTTGCCGCACCATCAGGCGGCTGATGATGCCTTTGGGCATAAACCCATAGTGAAAACGCACCACCAGATCGCCACTTTGCGCCCAATCAACCAGCGCAGGCGGCTTGGTTGGTGGTAATAGTTGCGGTGAAAACCAGGTGGGCGTTTTTTCATCCGGCAGCAGGTAGCACAGTTCAAAACGCTGCATCAATGCCAATAGCTCGGGGTGCATGTCGGCATACTCGCTGTCTTGCCACAGGCGGGCGCAGTCGTCGCGGTCAAAATGGCCGTGGCGCGCTTTCACTGCTTCATCGTCCAGCACGCGGTACACCGCTTGCGTGGCCCAGGTGTTTTGCAAAATAACGGTGCGCGCCAGCAGCGGGTCGTCCTGAAAGTGCAAAAATACGCCAAGGTCGTGGAAATAACGTGAGAGGTGCAGGGCTTTGGTGCGGTCAAACGGTAAATGGTGGGTGTAAATGTCAAAGTATTCTGTTTGGCTGATGTGCGGTACCTGCTTTGCGCGCTGTTCGATGTCGGCACGCACCTTGAGCCATTTGGCGGGTAATTGCTCGCCAATATGCGGCAGGTTGGCGGCGTAGTTGGCAATGGCGGCGCGCAAAATGTCAGCCGCGTTTTTGTCTTCCAGATTACCTTTAAAGCAATCCTTGACCAATGGGTAGCGCGCCTGAATCCCGTCCATGCCTATTGCCTTGCTGCGTCCGGCTTTCTCGTTTTGGAAAATTAAGGCGGGGCTGTTGTCGCCAAACATTTCGATTAAATCCAGCCAATCCTTGAAGCCGGGGTCGGATACCGATTTATGGTCTTTGCGCGTATCGTCGAGCAATAAATACAGCGAGCGGCGGGTGAGGAAAAACTGGTGGGTGGCGTGGTAAATTTCCTGACCACCAAAGTCCCATACGTTCAGACGGAAGCTGCGGCCATTGGGGAGCGGGAAGTCATGGCGGTAAATGTCGATGCCTTTGGTGCTTTCTTGCTCGGCGGGCAATGGTTCTGCTGGCTGGTAGAGCCGACGTAATAGACTGGTTTTTCCGGCACCGCCTTCGCCGAGGATCAGCATTTTGGCTTCATACAGGTGATCGATCTCGCCCGCGTCGCGCTCGCGGAAGTAGCTGAGGATGGCTTCGTTGCCTTGGGCCGCGATTTCGAGTGGGGGGATTACGAGGGGGCAATTTTGAACCGTGATTCCGCCGATACCTTGAACCTTCACCTCGTGCCCGCGCTCGATCATGCCACGCAGGGGCGAGAGGTCGCTCACTTGGGTCGAGGTGAGGCCAAGGTGTTGCAAAGCGCTCAAGCTGGACAAAGGCAAGAGGTCGCTCACTTTAGTCGATGAAAGATAAAGCTCTTGCAAAGCGCGCAAGCCGGACAAGGGCGAGATGTCACTTACTTGGGTAGAAGAGAGATAAAGCAATTGCAAAGCGCTCAAGCCGGACAAGGAAGAGAGGCCGCTCACTTGTGTGTATCTTAGATCAAGTCGTCGTAAAGTGCTCAAGCTGGACAAGGGCGAGAGGTCGCTCACTTGGGTCGATCTCAGTTCAATCCATTTCAATCTGCTTAAGCTGACCAAGGGCGAGAGGTCGCTCACTTTGGTCGAGTTGAGATAAAGCCGTTGCAAAGCGAACAAGCTGGACAAGGGCGAGAGGTCGCTCACTTGAGTCAAGTCGAGCAAAATTGTATGCAAAGCGCGCAAGCCGGACAAAGGCGAGAGGTCGCTCACTTGGGTCGATCTCAGATCAAGCTCCTGCAAAGCGCCCAAGCCGGACAAGGGTGAGATGTCTTGAATTAATTTGGAATTGCACAACAATACCTGCAATGTCTTCATGTCAGCCAAAGCATTAAGTTCATGGAGCGGGCATTCCAGCGCATTGAGGTTACGCAAGTGCTTCAATCCAGCCAACGGCACCAAGCTGGCTACGCTTGTGCCATTGAGCGCCACAACTTGCAATAACGGCAAATGCGCCAACAAACCGATATCCTGCAAGGCCTTGTTCGGTTGGCTCCGGTTTTTCGTCTTTGTGCGGCGGTAGCCACTGGGGGGGGGGGGGGGGGGGGGGGGGGGGGGGGGGGGGGG
>JBDLSU010000109.1:0-6324 GCA_039799405.1 Pseudomonadota bacterium
GGTAGAAGATTGTTGGCATGGAAGTTACGAGGGTGCCCCGGTGGATGGAAGTGTTTGGTCAAAAGGTTGTCAAATAGAGCATCGGCTGCTGCGTGGCGGTTCCTGGGAAGGTACGCCGGACGTCCTTCGCTCAGCGTGCCGTATCATCAACCACCCCTCCGACCGTCTCAGCAGCGTTGGCTTTCGGGTAGCCCGGACCCCGCCGTAGGCAGGTTTGATCTTGCTTCTTTGTATCTTTATGGTGTGGCTGTTGCAGTGATTGGGGCAAGCCATTGTAGCGCTTGCTACGGCAGGTATGGCGGTGCCGGGTTGTGGATTCCACCGAACGTGGATGAATTTTTTTGCCGGGAAACGGTGGTGGATACGGTTTTTATCCAGGAAACACCCGATGCCCCCGATCCAACAACACCAAAAAGAACGCCGCCTGCGCCTGAAACCCATGCACCCGAATCTTCTGTGATATCCGCAATTCAAAAAAACCAATGTCTTCCGCCAGTACCCGGCTGACTTTTTCCAAATGGCTTTTCCCGTTTTTCATGTCAGCAATTTGATAGGGCGTATAGCCCAAGCCCGCCTTTTGCCCACCCTTGCCGCCAGATTTATAAACGCTGTCCCAAGTGTGTTGCCCAAATGTGGTCAAAAAGCTTGAAAACTGCTTTAGCTCGTCCTGCGTCCAATCAGAAAAATACTCCCAGTCGGCCTGAAAATATTTCAATACAACATAGGGGTTTTCATGGTGAACACTTTGCCGCCCACCGTGTTTTTCCGCACGGAGCAAACTGAATATTTTGGTCTCAAGTGGTGTGGGCTGGGCAATGTTGGCGGCTTCGGCGCGGATTTGGTCTTTAGGCAGCTTTTTGTTGATGGGTGGCTTGGTCGATTTCATATTTACGCACAAAGTAATCTCGAATCGCCGCTTTCGGCATCACCGTCTCGCAGCGCATTTCCGCTGCCAAGCCGCCCCGTGCGCTAATCCATGGTTGGTCGCCATGCGTCATGGCTTCCAGCGTTTTGGCCGACATGTCGCTATAGGTTTCAAACACTTGCTCCAGCACACCCAAGGTATCGGCGTCAAATTGGGGTAGTTGTTCCATGGGAGGGATGTCCAATGCTTTCCAGCCAAAGGGCTTGAAGTGGTGGAATACTTCTGGCACCACCGGGCCATGTGCCCACGCCTGGATTTCTTCATCAAACAATGGTTGCTCAAGCAAGGCCAGCGCCCAAGCTTGCCCATAATAGAGCATTTTTTGCACTTTCAAATGGGTCGTCAGGTCGCCAAATTCGGCGGCCTTTGCAATAAACCAATTGGCACAATCAATGGCGGGGTAGCTCATGGTGGCGCTTTTCGTCTGTTAATTAAGGTTGATTGATTATAGGCGACTGGCAGGGGGCTTGCAAATGGCAAAGCGCATGCAGATTAGCCGAAACGGCGCAGCCATTCAATTGGCTTGGCATTGAAGAGGTGAAGGCGCGCAGTGCTGCACGACGCGCGCAATTGCATAAGTGGGCAAATCAAACACTTTTGAGTTTATTGGCCTGAACCCGCTTACAGCACCTTCTGCATAAAAACACTGAACGCATCTTCCACATAATCGCCAAATGGCCCACACTTGGTAAACCCCAAACTCTGATACAACTGGTGCGCCGGAATAAAACCCGCAGTCGTGCCGGTTTCCAGACTCAGTTTTTGGTACCCGCGCTGCCTGGCAACTTCCAGCATATGCAGTAATAAAGCCTTGGCCACGCCCTTGCGCAAATGCGCTTTGGCGGTGCGCATTGATTTTAATTCCGCATGCTGCGCATCGAGTTGTTTGAGCGCGCCGCAGCCCATCAACTGCGCGCCATCCCACACCGTCCAGAAGGTAATTTCGGGACGGCGCAAGCCGCTCAGGTCGAGCGCGTGAACGCATTCCGGGGGCGATTCGGCTTGCATGCCGCGCAGGTGTTCTGCCAGTAATTCGTGTACTTCGGGGCCGCTTAAATCATCAATCCGGATTTCCATGACTGTCCTCTATTGCCTGGTGGAATGGTTTTGCTTGGCGCTCATTATAATGGTTTTGCCGTAGCTATTCTCTGCCACTTTCGGCATTCAGCCCGGCCAGTTGCTGGCCCAGTTGTGGCGTCAATTGCTCGCTGCGGTAGCGCCAGGCCCAGTTGCCTTCCATGCTGCCGGGGTAGTTCATGCGGGCGCGCTCGTCCAGATTCAGTGCGTCTTGCAGCGGGATTAACACCGTATTGGCTTTTGAGTGCCACACCGCGCGCGTCATTTCAAAGCTGATACTGCCTTCATCAAAGCCACGTCCGAAATAATGCTGCAAATGATCGCGCTCGTGCTGCGCCATGCTGCGGAACCAGCCACGGGTGGTGTTGTTGTCGTGGGTGCCGGTATAGGCCACGCAGTGTTCCACATAATGATGTGGCAAATACGGGTTGTCGTTGCCGCTGCCAAAGGCGTAGTGCAAGACGCGCATGCCGGGCAGGCCGCTGTTTTCGCGCAGGGCTACTACTTCCGGCGTCAAAATGCCCAGGTCTTCGGCGATGATGTCCAGTTGGCCCAGATGCTGTTTGATGGTGTCGAAAAAGTGTTGGCCCGGGCCTTTTATCCAGCGCCCGTTGACGGCAGTGGCTTCGCTGCCGGGAATGGCCCAGTAATTTTCAAAGCCGCAGAAATGGTCGATGCGCATGCAATCGACTTGCCCGGCCAGCAGTTTCAGGCGCTGTTGCCACCAGCCATAGTTGTCTTGCGCCATGCGCTGCCAGCGGTACAGCGGATTGCCCCAGCGTTGCCCGGTGGCGCTGAAATAATCCGGCGGTACCCCTGCCACCACGATGGCGTTGCCGTCGCCATCAAGTTCAAATAAATCCTGATTGGCCCACACGTCGGCACTGTCGAGCGCGACAAAAATCGGCAGGTCGCCAATGATGCGAATGCCGCGCTGGTTGGCGTAGCGTTTTAGCGCAGCCCATTGGCGGAAAAATTCAAACTGGATGAAGCGGTGGTAGTTGATGGCGTCAGCATGATCGGCTTGCCAACTGGCCAGCGCTTGCGGCTGGCGCTGGCGTAGTTCAGTCGGCCAGTGTTGCCAGGCCTGGCCTTGTTGCTGCTGTTTGATGGCGCAAAAGCTGGCAAAGTCATCCAGCCAAAAGGCGTGTTGGCTGCAAAAGGCGGCAAATTCGCGCGCATCGGCACCCGGATTTGCATCTTGCGCATCGGCTTGCAGCTTGGCCTGAAAACGGGCAAAAGCGCGTTGCAGCAATGGGCTTTTCCATGCCCTGACGGCGCAATAGTCTACTTTGTCTTGCGGAAAATCGGGCAGGTCGGCCAGATCCGCTGCGCTCACATAGCCGCGCTGTAACAGCATTTCCGGACTCAGCAACAGCGGGTTGCCCGCCATGGCGGACAGACACTGGTAGGGCGAATCGCCATAGGAAGTGGGGCCGAGTGGCAGAATTTGCCAGCGTTGTTGGCGGGCCGCCACCAGAAAATCGATAAATTGGAAAGCGGTTGGGCCGAAGTCGCCAATGCCATAGCGGCCGGGCAGGGAGGTAGGGTGCAATACCAGGCCGGAAGTGCGGTGCATGGGGCGTCTCCAAAAGGCAAAATCCTAGCATTGATCAGGGGGCGTCACCTGATTTTTTGTGCGCTTTGATTGGTGGGGCTGCGTTTGGGTATGCTGCGCTGGTGCAGGCTGTGGGCGCTTTGGCCCGCTTTAGCGCCGCCCGAACATCATCAGCTCGGCCAGCAAGTGTTTGGCCGGATCAAATGCATCCAGCAAACCGAGCGTGGCACCCAGCATGCCTTGCGCCAGTGAACGCTGGGCACCGCTGGTGAACACGCGTGCCATGGTATCGGTCAGGCGCAGGGTCAGGGCGCGGTCGTCGCGCCGGGCTTGTTCAAAGCGCTGCAGGCTGGCCGGGGCAATTTCGCGCGCCAGGGTGCTGGCCAACACCGCCGCATCGCGCAAGCCCAGGTTCAAGCCCTGGCCTGCCACTGGGTGCAGGGTTTGCGCGGCGTTGCCAATGGCTATGCTGCGCTGCAGGCCATGACCATCCGGGTTGGCGTTCAAACCGAGTGGAAACGCCATGCGCTGGCTGCAACTGGTAAAGCGCCCCAGCCGATTGCCAAACACATGCCACAGTTCATCCAGAAAACCGGCATCATCCAGCGCCAGCAAGGCTTCGGCGGTGGTGGGTTTGACGCACCATACCAGCGAATAAGCGTGGTTGCCAGCACTGGCGGGGTTACCCGGGCCGCCGCTATGCCGGTCGTTTTGCGGTAACAAGGCCAGCGGCCCCTCGTCGGTAAACCGCTCAAAGGCGCGATGTGGAATTGGCGCGCTGCTGCGCACCTCGGCAATCAGCGCGGTTTGTTGATAATCGCGATTGAGCTTTTTTTGCATCTGGCTGGAAAACACGCCACCTTCGGCCTGCACCAGAATTTTGCTCTGCAACAGGCTGGAGGTGAGCGCGTCATGGGTTTGCAGCGACAGGCTGACGCCATCGCTATTTTCCTGGCTGGCACACAATTGCATCGGCCGCAAAATCTGCACGCCCATCTGCTGGCACACCCGCGCCAGCGCTTCGACGATGGCACCATAGCGGCTGACATAGCCGAGGGCCGGTACCTGATGCTCATTGCGGTCGATCAGGGTACGGCCGAAGTGACCACGGCGCGAAACATGAATCTGGTGGATTTCGGTACTGGCAATCGGCCAGGCCCCGATGCGTTGCAAAATCTGGCGGCTGCCGTAGGACAGCGCAATCGAACGCGGATCTTGCACGCTCTGTTCCAGGCTTTTGCCATCGATCAGGGTGATCTGGCTGGCGGCGACGCCATTTTTTACCAGCATCGCGGCCAGTGCCATGCCGACCGGTCCTGCGCCACAAATTGCTATCTCGCTGCTGTGATCCATGAAAGTCCTTGCCGGGTTTTTTTATACCGATTGCTGCATCATCGCTTCGATGTCGGCCACGCTGCGCACGCAAGCGTTGGATAAAATGCGCTGCCCGTCGGCGGTGACCAGTACATCATCTTCAATCCGGATGCCAATATTCCAGAACTGTTCCGGCACGCCTTCCGATGGCCGCACATACAAGCCCGGTTCCACCGTCACTACCATGCCCGCCTGCAAGGCGCGGTATTCGCGCTCGGCCCCTTCAATAATCGGCCCGGTGCGGTAGTCGCCCACATCATGCACATCCAGCCCCAGCCAGTGGCCGGTGCTGTGCATGTAAAACTGGCGATAGGCTTTTTTCTCGATCACATCATCCAGATTGCCGACCTTGCCTGCATCCAGTAAACCCAGATCCAGCATGCCTTGCGCCAGCACCTTGACCGCAGCGTCATTCATGGCGCTGTAGTTGCGCCCCGGTAGCGCCTGATCAATCGCGGCCTGATGCGCGGCCAGTACCAGTTCATAACAATCTTTTTGTGGCCCGCTAAAGCGCCCATTCACCGGGAAGGTGCGGGTAATGTCGGAGGCATAGCCGTCCAGTTCGCAACCGGCGTCAATCAACAGCAAATCGCCGTCGCGGCATTGTGCGGCATTGCCCACGTAATGCAGCACGCAGGCATTGGCACCGCTCGCCACAATGGACGTGTAAGCCGGGCTTTGCGAACCCTGACGGCGAAATTCATACAAAATTTCCGCTTCCACCTGGTATTCAGCCATGCCGGGGCAGGTGGTTTGCATGGCGCGGTGGTGGGCACTGCTCGAAATATCGGCGGCGCGCTGCATGCTCAGGATTTCGGATTCATCCTTGAACAAGCGCATTTCCGCCAGTAGCATATTTACATCGCGCAACATGCCGGGTGCGAGCCGGGTGCGCTGGCGCATGGTTTGCACCCAGTTGGGAATTTCACGTTCGACCTGGCTGCCAAACGGGTAATACAGCGTGGACAAATGCCCGAGGCGACGCGCGATTTCTTCGCCCAGGCTATCAATCGGGAAGGCCGCATCGAAGCCGAATTGCTCGCGCGCGGCGTCCGGGCCATAGCGAAAACCATCCCAGATTTCGCGTTCCACATCCTTGACCCGGCAAAACAGCAGCGATTCATGCCGACCATTCGGATGGGCGATCAACACCATCACGCTATTGGGTTCGGTAAAGCCGGACAAATAAAAGAAATTGCTGTCGAAACGAAAAGGGAAATCACAATCATTGTTGCGCACTTGCTCCGGCGCGGTGGCGATAATGGCGGCGGCTCCGGCGGGAACCTGAATTTGCGCCAATAAGGCGGCACGGCGGGCGGCGTAGGCGGTCATGATGGTTTTCCTTATAGTGATGATGGATGGCAAAAGCCAAGCTTGCAGGCCCGGGTCA
>JBDLSU010000110.1:0-3048 GCA_039799405.1 Pseudomonadota bacterium
CCCGTTTTTTAAAGGAGAAATCCAGCCCCGGCAAGCCAGTCCCCGGCACACCAAAATGCAGGCACAAAATCAGCGCATGCAACAAACCGGAAAACACCAGGCCAATGATCAGGCGGCGCTGTGCGCGATCATGGACAGGAGTGGCGTCGGGTTTGGCAAACTTCATGCGCAGCAACAGATTGGATTGGAGCCCGGCATTATCGCATGGCAAGCACGCAACAACGGCAGCACACAATGTTTCAACCAGCATCTGGCCGACAACCCGGTTTTTCTGATTTGGCAAACCGGTTTTGAAGGGCGTTATATTGAGAATCAAACGGGTTTTGCTGAATATCAAAGAGGATTTGCCGGAAATGAAAGGGGGTTTGCCAGAAATCAAAGGGTGTTTGCCCTTGCTGCAAACGGGCTTTAATAATTTTGGCAACTTTTTGTGTAGAATAGCGGCTCACTGATTTTGCCGCGATCACCATGAGCCAGCCCAGCCTCCCCCCCACCTCACGCCAGCCCCAGTTGGATGCCTTACGCGGTGCGGCCGCGTTGATCGTGGTGATGGTGCATTATCTGGCGGCGTTTTATCCGTATTCGGTATTTGGCCAGCAAGCGCTTTATCAACAACATGCGCGATGGGAAAATCTGGCGTTTATACCGCCATTTGGCATCTTCACTGCTGGCCATTTTGCGGTCTGCCTGTTTTTTATTTTGAGCGGTTATGTACTCAGTTACAGCCACCTGGGCCAGGCCGGGCGCGTGCCGCGCTTGCTGGCCGCCATTATCAAACGCCCGATCCGGCTGGGCGGGCTGGTCTGGTTGACCATGATACTAAGCGCCATCATCTGGTATTTCGGCCACTATTACAATGTACCGACTGCCGCACTAAGCAGCTCGCAACCCTGGTTCCGCGATTTTTGGGTCGGGCCGTTTCAGCCGCAGCAATGGCTTTCGGATATGTTGTTTGCCAGCTTCAGCCATGGCAATTTATACAACCCGCCGCTGTGGACGATCAAAACCGAGTTATATGGTTCGATCATGGTGTATGGCTTTTTGCTATTGCTGGGCAATATGCGCTACCGCATGGTATTGGCGCTGCTGCTGGTGGTTTTGACCAAAAACAGCTTGTACCAGGGCTTCTGGATCGGCGTCTTGCTGGCCGATCTGGTGAAACACCAGCGCCTGCTGGCCGGAAACTCGCGCAGCATGACCCTCATCTGGCTGACGCTCTTTCTCTACTTTGTGTGTTACCCGCGCTACGCCAGTGATGCTTTTTTGCAAAATAATTGGCTGTATAAATGGCTACCGTCTGACAAAGCTTACGATGGCGGCTATCCGATGGTGGCGGCGGTGCTGGCTTTTGTGCTGGTGCAATCGTCAAAGCAGATTCAGGCCGGATTGCATGCGCCGCTGTGGCAATTTTTCGGGCGCATTTCTTACGCCCTGTATGTGTTGCACTTTTTGATTATTGGCTCGGTGTCATCCTGGATGTTTTTGCACCTGAACCGCCATATGTCGTATGGGATGGCGTTTGTGTGGGTGCTGATGTCGGGTCTGGCGCTGGCGATAGTCAGCGCCTGGTGGGCCACCCGCTATGTTGATGAACCGGTGATTGCGCTATCGCATGCGCTGGAGCAAAAACTCCTGAGCGCATGGCAAAAAATCCGCCCCCAGGCGCTATTTTGATGCTTGCGGCCCCTGTAAATGGGCCAGCGCCAAAAATGCCACGTCCAGACCGCCACCGTCATAAAAATCAAATTGCTCGCTTTGGTCGATAATCGCTTCCGGGTTGCTGGCCGCACCAAAATTGAGGCCACCTGCCGGAATGCAGCCAATTACCCCGGCTTCGGTGGAGAGTGTCAGCAAATCCAGCACTTTTTCTTCAAACGCCACCTTGGCGATGCCTTCGGGCATGCCGATGCCCGGATTCACAGTGTCGTTGGCGTGGATTTCCATCAGGGCGCGCCGGGCAATGATTTTGCGTTCATCCATTACCAGTGCGCTAATCGTGCAGCAGGGCATTAGATGAAGCGACCAAGCCCATGCCCAGTGTCAGATTCTTACCAAAGCCACTGGTAAATATCGCCTTTTGGATACCGTACCTTATCCAGGTATCACCAGCAAAACATAAATTAATGCTATGGTTCAATCCTGTAATGAAAAACTGCAGCATGGTAAACACACGAAGGGGAAAACATGAGCCAGTTGGTCGATGTTGCCATTATCGGTGCAGGCCCGGCCGGACTGGTTGCGGCACTGCGCATGCAGCAACTGGGATACCGGGTTTTGTTAATCGGACATAGCAGCTTGCCGCATGCCCAAATTGGCGAAGCATTGACGCCCGGGGTCAAGAGCATGCTTGATCTGCTGAACGCGCAAGAGTGCATCAACAAACTGCCGGTGCTGGAGCGGCTCCCCACCCGGATGTGCTGGCAGAAAAGACAGCCCGAACCATCGGGCAGCATGGACAACGCGATGGTCGATCATGCCGCCTTCAGTGCAGCCTTGCTGCAACTGGCACGGGAACGCAATATTCTGGTGCATCTACCAGCGCATATTGACCAGATCAAGGGTGATGCGGGAGACTGGCAAATCCAGTTTTCTGATGCGGCTGGCGAACACCTGATGTTGGCTGCGTTTTTGCTCGATGCCCAGGGCCGCCATGGCAACAGCAGTAGTCGCATCGCCTGCGCACCGAGCCTGCTGGCGATCCGGGTGGAGTTTTCGGTGAGCAAGATTGCGCCGGAATTTGCCCGGACTAACCGGATGGAGGCTTGTGAGCAAGGTTGGTTATGGGGCAGCCCCTTACCGGATCAACGCTACCGCCTCATGTTTTGCTGCGATCCGCATAGCGCCCATAATCAAGCCGAAGCACTGCTGCGGCAGCAATGCAAAAACAGCCAGTTATTTGCCGCCCTGGCCGATTTACCATTTGACGGCAAGCTACAGGCCGATGACGCCAGCGCCTATATGGATGGCAACAGTTATCAGCCGGGTCGCCTGAAACTGGGTGATGCCGCCTTTGCGCTGGATCCGTTGTCACAGTCCGGTGTAGAAAAA
>JBDLSU010000111.1:0-3858 GCA_039799405.1 Pseudomonadota bacterium
ATCGGCCAGCGCCAGCAAACTGCCTTGCGCCGCGCCGTTGATGCGTTCAAAGCGTTCGTGTACCGGGTCGTAGCGGGCCAGACCACCATTGCCACTGCCGATCCACAGGCGCTGTTGCTGATCGAGGTGCAAAACATGGATAAAGCTGTCGGGCAAGCTGTTGGCCTGCTGTGAATCGGCCTGAAATACCCGAAAGCGGTAGCCATCCCAGCGTGCCAGTCCGCCCTGGGTGCCAACCCAGATAAAGCCTTGTTGATCTTGTGCCAGCGCGGTGATATTCGGATGCGGCAAGCCTTGTTGTGGTTCCAGGTGCTGGAAAGTGGGTTCGGCCAGATCGGCCCAACGCGGGGCATTGCCAACTGGCGGTGCCGCCGTGGCTGGTTGTGCCGCAAGGCCTGGCCTGCTGCAGACAAGCCAGACCCATGCCAGCAGCAGGCCTGTCAGTAAGATCCGCCCGCCCCGCTTCACAGTATCAGTCACCCAGTTCTTTGGCGGTGGCGCGGTTTTCCAGCAAGGTACAGCCATGCTCCAGCGCCTGGACTTGGGTTTCGACCACAGAGAGCAGGTTTTCCAGCAGCACTACATCGTGCTGGCTCAGGTTTTGCGCCTGCAGGCGGCACAGGGCGTTGGACAAACGGGTGTTGATATTGGCCGTGCGGGTGGCGACATCGGCGGTGCGGCTTTCAAGGCTCATAGGCTTCTCCTGGTTTTTTCCATTGTATGCGAACTTGCTGCCTGGATTGCGATAAATCGGAAACTGACAAGAGCACGCGGTACAATGCCATATTGTCGCCTTGCCTGCCCGCCTGTTTGCCATATTCGCCACGCAGCTTGCAGCCAGTTTTCACCAATCCACTTTTTTCTGGTTCACGATGGCCCTCAAATCAATTATTTACAAAGCAGAATTACAAATTGCCGATATGGATCGCAATTATTACCAGGAACATGCACTCACTTTGGCACGCCATCCGTCTGAAACCGATGAACGCATGATGGTGCGCTTGTTGGCATTTGCGCGCTATGCGCACGAAGCGCTGGTGTTCGCCAAGGGCTTGTCGGACGTGGAAGAGCCGGATATCTGGCAAAAGGATTTGACCGGGGCGATTGAGTTATGGATTGAAGTCGGCCAACCGGATGAAAAACGTATCCTCAAAGCCTGTGGCCGCGCCGCTCAGGTGGTGGTGATCAGCTATTCCGCCACCAGCCATATCTGGTGGAACGGGATTGGTTCGCGCATCGAGCGTAGTAAAAATCTGACGGTATTGAATTTGCCCTCTGAAACCAGCCAGGCGCTGGAAAAGCTGGCGCAACGCAATATGCAACTGCAATGCACGATCCAGGATGGTCAAATCTGGCTGACCGCTGGCGAAACCACGGTACAAGTCGATTTGCAAACCCTGAAAGCACCTCAATAAGCACCACAATAACTTAGTCAAGGAGTCACTATGGCAGCGCAATATGATGTGATTGTGTTTGGGGCCACCAGCTTTGTCGGCCAGATTTTGTGCCGTTATTTGCTGGAGCAATTTGGCATTAACAAAAGCCTGAAATGGGCGGCGGCAGGACGTTCCAGCAGCAAGCTGGAACAAGTGCGTAGCGAACTGGGTGCCAAAGCCAAAAAACTGCCGCTGTTGGTGGCGGACGCAGCCGACCCGGTGGCGCTGGCGGCCTTGTGCCAGCAGACCCGGGTGATGGTTTCCACGGTTGGCCCGTATGCGCTGTATGGCGAACCGTTGGTGAAGGTGTGCGCCGAAAGCGGCACCGATTATTGCGATTTGACCGGCGAAGTGCAATGGATACGGCGCATGGTGGAACGCTATGAAATTGCCGCCAAACAGTCCGGCGCGCGCATCGTGCATTGCTGCGGCTTTGATTCGATTCCGTCCGACTTTGGCGTGTATTTCTTGCAGCAGCAGGCACAGCAGCGCTTTGGCCAGCCCTGCACCCGGGTCAAGATGCGGGTCAAGGCGATTCGCGGTGGGCCATCCGGTGGCACCGCCGCCAGCTTGATCAATGTGGTCAAGGAAGCCAGCAAAGACGCCAGCTTGCGCAAGGAACTGGCTAATCCATATTCCATCTGCCCGCCCAAACACGGCTTTACCGCCCGTCAGGCCAATGTCAAAGGCGGCCAATACGACAGCGATTTTGGCACCTGGGTCGCACCGTTTGTGATGGCGGCAATCAACACCCGGGTCGTGCATCGCTCCAACGCCCTGAGCGGCAATGCCTATGGCAGCAACTTCCGCTATGACGAAGCCAGCATGGTCGGGCGCGGCCTGAAGGGCATGCTGGGTGCGCACGCCATGGGCGCGGCAATGGGCGGCTTTTTGCTGGCCAGCGCGATACCGCCCTCACGCTGGGCCTTGGAACGATTCGTGCTGCCCAAAGTGGGCGAAGGCCCCAGCCCGAGCGCGCAAGAAAAAGGCTTTTACGATTTGCGCTTCTTTGGCAAAACCGAAAGCGGCCAGACCCTGCGAGTGAAAGTAACGGGTGATCGCGACCCCGGCTATGGTTCCACCGCCAAAATGCTGGGGCAGGCGGCGGCGTGTCTGGCGCTGGATTTTGCCAAAACTGGCGGCAAAGGTGATGGCAAAAATAATGTGGGTGGCGGTTTTTGGACACCATCAACCCTGTTTGGTGACAAGTTGCTGGCGCGCCTGACACAATATGCCGGGTTAGGGTTTGAAGTTATTGAGTAAGTTGTGATCCGGGTTGATCCGGGTTGATCAGTGCAATTGCCAACGCCGCCGTAAAGCGGCATTGGCCGGGCCGCTGACATAGCGCGCCACCAATGCCGCCAACAAAGCCGAAAGCGCCAGGAACAGCAGCAACAAGGGCAAGCGCGCCGCATAGCTTAACTGCTCTTTGCTGGTGAGGTTACGCAGCAATGCCAGCACCACAATGTGGAACAAATACAGCTCGTAGCTATGGCGTCCAAACCAGCGCAGCCAGGCGCTGGCGTGGCCATTGCCCAGGCCTGCCTGATTATCCTTGACCGCACTGAAGATGAAAATACTGCTGGCCAGTGCAATCAATGAAAAGCCACCCGCTTCGTGCCCGTCAATACCACGGCAATACACCACCGCCAGCGCCAACAAGGCACCATAACGCAGCAGCCGCAAGGCGCGCGCATGGGCAACTTCAATTTGCCAGTGATGTGCCAATAAGGCAGTGAGCACACCCATGGCAATCGCGTCAAAACAAGCCTGGTAGGCATACATGAAAAAAATTTCGTTATCACTGTGATGAAAGCGATACACCGGCCCCAGCACCAGCGCGCCCAGGCACAGCAGCACCAGCCAAGCAGTACGGCGCAGCAGCAATGCTGCCAGCGGCAAAGCCAGATAAAACACTTCTTCCACCGAGAGCGACCAGTAAATATTCAGGCAATAATTGAAGTAGCCGCTCGACTGCATCAATACATTGTGCCAAAAGGTCAGCACCGAACCCGCTCCCAGCCAAAAGTAACTGGCACCCCATTGGTGATCGCCATCGCGGTTATTAAAAAACGGCAGGTCAAAACTGCCCAGTATCACGATGATGCTAAGGGCCAGCAGCAAGGCGGGCATGATGCGCGCCAGTCGCAACAGGTAGAAATCGCGTAATTTAATTTGACTCAAGCTACCCCAGCGTGCCAGTGAATGGGTAGTGATCAGGTAGCCGGAAATAACAAAAAACATGGTCACGCCATAATTGCCGCTAAACACCACACGCAACCATGCGGGTGGAAAAATTGTGCCGAGCGGGCTGTTTTTCAGGCCGAATGCCAGCGCAAAGTGCAGCAGCAAGACGCACAGGATGGCGATGCCGCGTAAGAAATCAATACGGGGATGGTGCAATGGTGAAGGATTTGACACG
>JBDLSU010000112.1:0-3061 GCA_039799405.1 Pseudomonadota bacterium
CCAGCCTGTACCGCCGCATCCAGCCATGGCAGCAGCGCGACTTCTTGCTCTTGCGGTAAAGCAAGCAAGCCCTTGACCAGTGCCCGCGTCACAAAACCAAGCGCACCTTGCACCACATCACTCACCACAAGCTGCGCCCTGTCCGCCTGATACCACTGCAAAAATGGGAAGCACGCTTCCAATCCAAATAGTCGGCTAGCCAAAATCGATTCCACATGGCGGCCCCAAGTCTGCTTTTCCGCCGCAAACACCTGCAACCAATCAATGCCTTGGGTATGTGCCTCGCGCGCAATGCGCTGCAGCGCTTGCAGGGCCGCAGGCACTGCGCCACAGGTGCGCGCACTCGCCAACAAGCGCACGGCATTGGCCTGGCGTGTACCCGCGTTTGCCAGCGCGCGCAGCATGGTGCCATCGGCAATCACGTCATGCGCGCTTTGCCATAACAAGCCGCCTTCGGCTTCGGGGTCAAGCCCGGACAACAGCCAGCCGTCGTCTTCCAGCACGCTGCGCCAAGCCGCCAGGGCGGGTACTTCGCTCTCCAATTGTTTTAACGACGCTTCCGATGCAGGCAACATCAGCATCAAGCGCGCCTGATCAAACAGGCGCAAGGCGTTGGCGGCATTGCCTGATTTCAGAATGTGGTCAATCAACCAGGTCGTAAAATCCGGTGCGGCGCGCAATTCTGCCAGTGCTGCGTTTTTCTTTTTTTCTGCCAAAAAACGTACAAACGCGGCAAATACCGGCACGTCGCGGCATTCCTTGGCAAATTCCTGCAAGCTGGGGCCAAGAATGCTGCGCACCACTTGCTGCAAATCCTGCTGCGCCAAGGCATATTGGCGCACTGCAAGGCTGTCGATTTGCTGCCAATAGCTTTGGCGGCAAGTAGCCAATAACACTATCTGCTTGCCACTTTCATTGGCATCCACCACGGCGTCCAGCACTTGCTCAAACTGCGCGCATTTTTCCAGATAGTCCAGACCGATAAAAACCGGTTCATCACCCAACAAACGCGCAAGTTGATTGATGTCTTCGGCGCTCAGGTTATGGCCCGGCATATACACCAGCCAACCCTGGCTTTGTGCGTGCGCGGCGGTTTCTGCCAGCAGACGCGATTTACCCGCGCCGCCAATGCCGGTCAACACACTACACGGCTGGCCGCTGGCCAAAGAAGTCGCCAAAATCTGTGCAGGCGCCAGCGCAGCATCCGGCAAGGCTACATAGGGCAAAACGGCTTCGGTCAAATAGGTGCGGAAACCCTGGCTGTAGTTACGCATCCACGTCGCCAGTGTTTTGAATACGGCTGGCACCGGGTTGGGAAACCATTTCAGGCGAAGGTTCTTGTCGTTCTGCAGTTCTGGCCCCAGGCGATCCCAACTCCAGACTTCCACCTTCATCGGTGCCAAGTGCGCCAGACCAGCCCGCCGGGCCAGCTTGATAAAGTCTGCCGTGATCAAGGCTTCGAGTTCTTCCATCCGTGCATCATTTTCCAGCGTGTTGCTGGTGCAAAAATAGTAGCGCTGAATTGGCGTAGCCGCGTTGTACCAGGGCTGGTATTGCGAGGATTTTGGCGCGTTATCGAGCAAGTTATCAAACAAATGTTTTTTAACTTCGTTCCAGCGCGCTTTCGCTGCCTCATACCCGGCAGCGCCAACAAATTTGCATTCCCACACCTCGCCATCGGCATGAAAGCAATCTATCGCGCCATCCTTTCCGGCACTCAAAAATGCCGCAAACCCCGGCCGGTTGCGATACTTTGGCCCAAACAGTTCGCTAATAAACTCGTGAAAACGCAAACCCGGGTTTTCCGCGTTTTTATATTGTTCGCTAAAAGTCGGCCATTCTGGTGTGGATGTCATGCCTGTCCCGGTGCGTTCACTCTCCGGCAACCATTATGCCATCCAGAAACTTCTGCCCCGACTACTATCAGGTAAAATTGCGCTTCGTTTCCACACGCAAAAACCACCATGCCCTTCACCATCAGCGCCATCGACCACTTTGTGCTCCCGGTTGCTAATATCGAGCAAACCATTGCGTTTTACACCCAAATCCTTGGCATGCAAGCCGTGGAATTCAAACCCGGGCGCTTTGCGCTGCATTTTGGGTGGCAGAAAATCAATTTGCATCCGGCCGGGATGGCGGTTTTAAGGCCGGGTATGCAGTCGGCCTGGTGCTGCTGTGGGAGGCGTCGAGCAAATAGCTGCTGACCATTTGCACCAGACTGGCGGCCTGGTGTTGCAAGGACTGGGCGGCGGCGCTGGCTTCTTCCACCAGTGCGGTGTTTTGCCGGGTGGCCTGGTCGATCTGGCTGATGACGCCACTGACTTGCTCGATGCCTTCGCTCTGGCGGCTGCTGGCCTGGCTGATCTGGTTGATGACGCTACTGACTTTTTGCACGCTGGCGACGATTTGCTGCATGGTGCTGCCAGCCTGATCGACCAGGCGCGCGCCCTGATCAACTTTTTCGACCGAATCGCCAATCAGCGCCTTGATTTCTTTGGCCGCAGCGGCCGAGCGTTGCGCCAGGTTGCGTACTTCGCTGGCGACCACGGCAAAACCACGGCCTTGTTCACCGGCACGCGCGGCTTCAACGGCGGCGTTGAGCGCCAGAATATTGGTCTGGAAGGCAATGCCATCGATCACGCCGATGATATCGACAATTTTGCGCGAGGAGGCGTTGATCGAACCCATGGTGCTGACCACCTGTTCCACCACCGCCCCGCCCTTGACCGCTACTTCGCAGGCCGAGTCGGCCAGTTGGCTGGCTTGTGCGGCATGCTCGGCATTGGTTTTGACGGTGCCGATCAAATCATCCATCGAGGCGGCGGTCTGCTCCAGCGCATGTGATTGTTCTTCGGTACGACCGGCCAGATTCTGATTGCCGGAGGCGATCTGGCTGGAAGCGCTGGCGATGGTATCTGCGCCGCTGCGCACCTGGCCGACAATGCTGGCAAAGCTGTCGCGCATGGCTTTGAGTGCGCACAGCAAGCTGGAGCGATCATGCGCGGCCAGCGTGATCGGCACCGCCAGATGACCAGCCGCGATCTGGTCGGCAATTTGCAGC
>JBDLSU010000113.1:0-3388 GCA_039799405.1 Pseudomonadota bacterium
CTTATGGCGGGGTCCGGGCTACCCGAAAGCCAACACGGATGCCACGGAAGGTCGGGTGGTAGTGGTAACGGTAGGCTGAGCGAAGGTAGGCCGGGGTAAAGTCCCAGGAACCGCCGCGCAGCACCCGCTCCTCATCTTTTTGACAACCTTTTTACCACACACTGCCATTCATTGGTGCTTTCTGGCAATTTTCATGCCAGCAACCTTCCACCCACTCCCAAACATTGCCATGCATATCAAATAAACCAAATTGATTCGGCAATTTTTTTCCTGCAGGGTGTGTTTTCTTATTGGCATTGCCCTTATCATAGCCATACCACGCATAGCGCCCAAGCTGCGCCACATCACCGCCAAAGTGCCAGCTTGTTTGGCTACCCGCGCGCGCCACATAGTCCCATTCTGCCCCGGTTGGCAATCGATAGCGCTGGCCGGTCTTGTCGCTGAGTTTTTTCACAAACGCCTGCGCATCATGCCAACTCACTCGCTCTACCGGACAGGTGTCGCCACAATCCTTAAAATAGCTGGGGTTACTCCCCATGAGCGCACGCCACTGGCCTTGCGTTATTTCAAACATGCTGAGCAAAAAACCGGATACGCTAACGCGATGCGCGGGTTTTTCATCCTCTTCTGAACTATTGTCATCCCCCATCACAAACTCGCCCCCCCCGGTATCACCACCATCTCCGGGCAGGTATCGCAGTCTTTCACTACTTGCCCGATTTGCATTATTGGCACACCAGACTTGGGCACCGCTTGCGCATTCACTGGCAGTGCCCCCCGGATATCGACTTCATGATTCAGATCAATGAAGAAGAATTTGTCATCTTGAGGTCGCAATTTGCGACCTCAAGATCATGGGGAGGCCACCGCTACATGCCATACGCCTTTACCGAGCATGGCGCAATCATGGCGGCGATGGTTTTGAACAGCCCACGAGCAACAGAAATATCGGTGTACGTCGGCCAAAGCCAGTAAAAAACAGGACATGAAAATCTGCATCCACAACTGAAAAAGTAGACGCAGACTTCAAGTTAGCACCTACACCACATCCAGCGCCCGCGCCAAGCTGGCAATCACCGCCTCCGCACTATCCAGACCCAGCGCCAGCCGCACCAGGCTATCGCTAATGCCTGCCACATCACGCTCTTGCTGGTTTTGCTTGTAGTAGGAAAAAATGCGCGGCTGCTCGATAAACGCATGCACGCCGCCAAAGCCAGTCGCCATGAAGGCGATATCAACCGCATCGACAAAACGCATGGTGGCAGCCAGATCGCCATCGATCTCAAACGAAATCAAACCACCGTGCCCACCCAGCATGTGCGCCAGCTCGGCATGCGGATGCGAGGGCAAGCCTGTGTAAAACACCCGTTTGATGCGCGGCTCGTGTTCCAGCCAGTGCGCCACCTGTAGTCCGCAGGCATTCAGGTGTTGCATGCGCAGCGCCAGGGTTTGCACACCGGTCATGATGCGCGAGACATTGGCGGATTCACAGATTGATCCATTGACATTACGCAGGGTGCGGATGCGTGCCATCAGTTCGGCCCGTCCGGCAACTGAGCCTGCCATGGCATTGGTGTGGCCGCCGATGTATTTGCCCAGGCTGTGGATGACCAGATCGCCCCCCCATTGCGACGGTTTCAGGTTGATGGGGGTGGCGACGGTGGCATCGATGGCCAGCAGGCAGTTGGCGGGTAACAGGTCGCGCAGGGCGCGGATGTCGGTCAGCAGCAGATGCGGATTGCTGGGCACTTCCAGCAGCACCATGCGGGTATGTTCGTTGAGTTGGGTTTCTATTTGGCTCAGGATGGCTTCAGCGTGATCGAGTTCCGGGCTGATGGCGCAGGTAGTGATGCCATAGCGCGGCAAATGCTCTTTGCACAGGGTGGAAATATTGCGGTAGCCCTTGCCGGAATAAATTACCTGGTCGCCCTGCTGGCACAAGGCCAGAATGGTGGTAAAGATGGCGGCCATGCCGCTTGGGAACACTACCGCGCCTTCGCAGCTATCGAGCGTGGCCAGTTGTTGTTCCAGCATTTCCCAGCCAAAATTGTCGTAGCGCGCGTAACGCGCCTGGCGGCCTATGCCCTGGTGATAATCGATCACCGCTTGCGAGTTCTCGAAGTAATAACTGGCTGAAATTGCCATCGCTGGCACCACAGGATGTTGAAAATCGCCCTTCTGTGTCTTGTTCATAAGGCCTCCAGGATTTTTGTAACGAAATTTAGGTATTGACTCAAGGCATTATATGCTCACCTTGTGATGGCTGGAAGTATGTCGGGGCCAGTCTGCACCAAATAGCCACACCAGAAACAACGTCTTGCATGCAAACTGCGCGTATCCGTTTTACAATAGCGCACGCCAAAGGGTTGGCAGCCTTTTTTAGCTTCCGGATTGAATGCCACCAACCCGATTTCGCTTATTTCAACCGAAAGGAACATCATGGAACATACCCTGCCCGCCCTGCCCTACGCAATGGATGCTTTGGCTCCGCATATCTCGAAAGAAACGCTGGAATTTCACTACGCCAAACATCATCAGGCTTATGTCACCAACCTGAACAACCTGATCAAGGGCACCGAGTTTGAAAACCTGACACTGGAAGAAATCATCAAAAAATCCAGCGGCGGGATTTTCAACAATGCGGCACAAGTGTGGAACCACACTTTTTACTGGAATGGTTTCAAACCCAACGGCGGCGGCGCTCCGACTGGCGCGTTGGCTGACGCAATTAACGCCAAATGGGGTTCGTTTGATAATTTCAAGGCAGAATTTAGCAAATCCTGCGTCGGCAACTTCGGTTCCGGCTGGACCTGGCTGGTGAAAAAGGCTGACGGTTCGCTCGACCTGTCCAATACCAGCAACGCCGCTTGCCCATTGACCACCGCTGACACTGCCTTGCTCACTTGCGACGTGTGGGAACATGCTTACTACATCGACTACCGCAATCTGCGCGCCAAGTATGTGGAATCGTTCTGGAATCTGGTGAACTGGGATTTCGTGGCCGCCAATTTCGCCTAAAACCGCCGCATCAAAGCTGCACATTTAAAGCGCCGCATTTTCAGTTCCACATTAAAGCGCCGCATTAAAGCTCATCTGCCACTGGCTCATTATTCGGTTTCGCCAGTGGCAGACGCAGCGTAAAGCAAGTCCCCACCCCCAGGCTGGATTTCACCGTCATGCTGCCATTGTGTTTGGTGATGATGCCAAACGAAATCGACAGCCCCATGCCCATACCTTCACCCACGGTTTTGGTGGTAAAGAAGGGATCAAAAATACGTTCCTGTATCGCTTCCGGCATGCCGGTACCATTGTCTTCAAATTCCAGTACCAGATAGTCTTGATCGAGGCGGCTGCGTATCTGCAGCAAACCCGGTTCGCGCGCCTGGCG
>JBDLSU010000114.1:0-6410 GCA_039799405.1 Pseudomonadota bacterium
GATGTCACCCGAGTTACAGCCAAAGGTATTGATGACCGTCGAGTTTCAATCCTCACCCGCGCCGAAGCGCGGATGTCACACATTTTGCGCCGGACAAGACGGAGAAATTGCCGAGTTTCAATCCTCACCCGCGCCGAAGCGCGGATGTCTCGGGAAAATGGACGAACTGATTAAGCTTTACGATGTTTCAATCCTCACCCGCGCCGAAGCGCGGATGTCACCAAAACTAATCGCGTCCCCGTTAGCGCCACATCCGTTTCAATCCTCACCCGCGCCGAAGCGCGGATGTCACCCGTTACTTGTGGCGTGACTCGATTTGCAGATTGCACGTTTCAATCCTCACCCGCGCCGAAGCGCGGATGTCACCCGTCATGAGTAATGAATTAGGCTATGAAAACAAGTTTCAATCCTCACCCGCGCCGAAGCGCGGATGTCACAGGCTGGACAGCCACGGGCACAGTCGGTACCTGGGTTTCAATCCTCACCCGCGCCGAAGCGCGGATGTCACCCTATCACGACGAAATTAAAGCAATGCTGACTACTGTTTCAATCCTCACCCGCGCCGAAGCGCGGATGTCACAAAATGCGGATATTGAATTCAAGCTGAAAATGGCAGTTTCAATCCTCACCCGCGCCGAAGCGCGGATGTCACTTGACCGATTCCAGCACCACCAACACTAGCGCCAGTTTCAATCCTCACCCGCGCCGAAGCGCGGATGTCACCCCCAACAACGAATACTGCGGCTGCCAAATTTTGGTTTCAATCCTCACCCGCGCCGAAGCGCGGATGTCACGTCCGCGTGCCGCTTTGCCCTTCGCGTCTTTTGTGGGTTTCAATCCTCACCCGCGCCGAAGCGCGGATGTCACATGCCTGGCTGTTCGGCACCGTATTCATTGGTGTTGTTTCAATCCTCACCCGCGCCGAAGCGCGGATGTCACGCCTCATGTGCAAGCACCTGAAGCAGGAGGCATTTTACGTGATTCTGCGCGAACCTCTGAAAACTTGTGCCAATTCTGAACCACAATTTCTACCCCTAAAAAATTTCACCTTCAATATCAATAACTTAGCGCTGCGCGACCCTCTACTGGGAAGCCGCCGTCACTTGGGGTTCGCGCAGGCGGCCATTTTATACCAGGCTTGCCGTGCCATCTGCCAAATCACAAAACAGTGGGGTTGTGCAACGGCGATGGGGTTAGCCGCTTACGCCGATTTGGGCACGTTGGTTGCCATTTTGGGTGGCGGCACCACATCGTGCTGGTTGGTAAAGTCCACGTTCCAGGTATTCCATGGGCCATTGCAGTCGGGCACGGTGTAAGCCGGGTATGTTGAGGCAAATCATTGCGCAAAGGCGGCATTGCCGGGCGTGGCACCGGCTGATGGCTGAACGTGGATACTTTTCCAGCCACTGTTGGCCGGATCGCTATACAAAAACATCGCCATCGTCGGCGAGAGCGCCCCGGCCAGGCTGTGGCCGGTAAAGATCAGGGTGTCGTTGGCATTGACCTTGCTATTCAAAAATTGTTGCGGCGTTTGGCAAGTGTTCCGCGCCGCAAAATGATTCACGCCGCAATCAAGCCATCAATCACCTCAATGGTGCGGTCGCAGCGCTGTGCCAGCTTGTCATTATGGGTCACAAACAGCACGGTGGTGCCGTGTTCCTGATTAAAGCGGCGCAAGAGTTCAAACACTTCGTCGGCGCTTTTGGTGTCAAGGTTGCCGGTTGGTTCGTCAGCCAGCAACAGTTTGGGGTTCATTGCCAGGGCGCGCGCTACCGCCACCCGCTGCTGCTGGCCACCGCTCAAATTGCCAGCCTTATTATTGCTACGCGCGCTCAGGCCCACGGCATTGATCAGCATTTGCGCGCGCTCGCGCATGGCGCTGGTCGGGAAACCATTTGCGCCCAGCATGGGCATCATCACATTTTCCAGCGCAGTGAAGGCGGTAATGAGATGGTGGTATTGAAATACGAAGCCGATGGTGTGGCCGCGCAAGCGGGTCAGTTCTTTGTCGCCCAGGGTGGTGGTTTCGGCCCCGGCAATGGCCAGGGTGCCGCTGCTGGGGCGATCCAGCAGGCCGACAATGTTGAGCAGGGTGCTCTTGCCGGAGCCGGATGGCCCGATCACGGCGCAAAAATCACCTGCTTGCAGGTTTAAATCGATGCCGTGCAAAATTTCGGTTTCAATCGGGGTGCCGATGTTAAATGCCTTGCGCACGCCGCACAATTGCACCACGCTGCTGGCAGGTGAATGAGGTTTATCCACGGATCGCCACCACCGGGTCAAGTCGGGCTGCGCGCAGGGCCGGGGCGAAGGCGGCCAGCAGTCCGGTCAGGGTCGCCAAAATCAGGGCCAGGGAAAATAGTTTGGCGTCCAGCGTCAGGGCAAATAACACGGTGCCATCGGCATTGCGGGCAAAGGCTTGCCACAGCAATAAAGCCAGCGCGCCCAGGCCACAACCGAGCATGGCACCGGCCAAGCCGAGCAAACCGCCCTGCAACAGAAATACCCGCAAAATCTGCCCTTGCGAGATGCCCATGGCGCGCAAAATACCAATTTCGCGCTGCTTTTGCACCACCACTACCACCAGCACACTGGCAATACCAAAGGCGACTGACAGGCCGACAAAAAAACGAATCGCGGTATTGGCGGTGGTTTGCGCGCTGACGGCGGCAAAAAACTGGGCGCTGGTTTTGATCCAGCTATCGGCTTCGACCCCGGTGATGGCGGTAATGTGCTGGGCCACTTGTTCGGCTGCATACACATCGCGCACCGTCACTTCCAGCGAACTGACGCCGCCGCTCAAACCCAGCAAGCTTTGCGCGGTATGCAGCGCGACAAAGGTGCTGCGCGCATTGGCCCCCTTGCTGCCCAGATCGAACACGCCCACTATCGAAAGTGTGGTGCGGCCACCAATGGCGGTGCTGATGTTGAGTTTGTCGCCCACATCAACACCCAGATCGCTGGCCAGGTCCAGGCCAACCAGCACGTCAGTAGCTGCCAGCCGCGCGGTACCGCGCACGATTTTGGCATCCATATCCAGAATGCGGTAATGCAGTTTCGGCTCGATGCCGCTGAGCGAAATGGCGCGGCTGCTATTGCCGCGCAATACCAGGGCGGAACCGCTGGCGACTGGCGAGACCACCAGCACTTGCGGCAGCGCGGCGATCTGGCTGGCGACCATTTGCCATTGGTCGATGGATTTAATGCGTTGCAAGGGCGCTTGCACTATCGCCCCTTCCACTTCACCCGGACGCGCATGCAGGCCCTGGCGCAAGGGGCGGGTAACTTCCTGCGGTGGCAGTAACTGGATATGGGCCTGCGCCGACAGCACGCGCCGGATGAAGTTGGCTTGCAAACCGGCCAGCAAGGCCGACATGAACACAATCACCGCCACCCCGATGGCGACGCCGCTGATGATAAACAGGGTTTGCAAACGCCCTTCGCGCAAAAAGCGTATCGCCACAATCCATTCAAACGGTATCCAGGCACTAAACATGGTCGGCTTTCACTCAGTTCAGGCGCACGCGCGTGCCCACGGCCAGCTTGTCGCTGGCGGGCAGCAACAAGTCGCCCTCGGTCACGCCTTCCAGCACTTCGGCCCAGCCGCCCCCTTGCAAGCCCAGGCGCAGATTTTTACGCACCAGCACGCCATCCTGCACCGCCATCGCCCAGGGCGTTTTGCCATCGCCATCCCGCAGCGTGGCCAGCGGCAGCAGCAACACGCCGGGTTTGCGCGCCACTTCAATATCGACCGATACTGTCATGTCCTGGCGCAATACGGCTGGCGGCTGCGGCACATCGAGTTTGACTTCCACTGCACCGGTCTGCGCATTCACCGCCGGATTGATGCTGGCAAGGCGCGCCGCAAAGCGCTGCTGCGGATAGGCGTCACTGGAAGCGAGCGCGCTTTGCCCAAGGGCCAGCAAGCGCAGGTTTTTTTCATCGATTTGCACCACCAACTGCAAGCGCCCGGCTGGCGACAGGGTGAGTAAGACTTTGCCCGGTTGCACCACATCACCGGCTTCGCTATTGCGCGCCAAAATGGTGCCCGCCACCGGGGCCACGATACGGGTATAGCGCAGGCGCGCCTGGCTGGCATCAAGGGCGGCGCGCGCGGCGGCGACATTGCTGACGGCCAGCGCATCGTCACTGCCGCCGGGCCGGGTGGCTTCCATTTGTTTTTGCAGGGCCTGCAGTTGCGCTTGCGCCAGTTCCACGCCTTTGCGCAGTTCGTCCAGCGCGGCGCTGCCGATGAAGCGTTTTTGGTATAGTTCCTGATTGCGTTGATAGCTGGCACGGGCATTGTCCAGCGTCACCTGGGCCTGACGCAAGCTTTGTTCTGCCACCGGGCCTTGTACTTCGCGCAACTGGCGCACCCGGTTTTCAGCTTGTGCCAGCGCGGCCTGGGCCTGGGCCTGCACCGCCTGCAATTCGGCCGCTTCCAGTTCCAGCAACAATTGCCCGGCCTGTACCTGCTGGCCTTCCGCCACCGCCACTTGCTTCACGGTGGCAGTAATTTGCGCCCCCAAATCAACCCGGTGCGGGGTTTCCACCCGGCCACTGGCGACCACGGTTTGCACAAACTCGCGCCGCAACACTTTTTCCGGCACCACCAACGGCCCGCGCCACCACCAGACTACGGCCAGTAGCGCCAGCACACCGGGCAGCAGCAGCCACCACCACTTGCGCCGGGGTGGACTGGCAGGATTGGGGATCGTGTTGACAGCGGGTTCACTCATGGGGATGCCTTTTCAAATCACCTGATCAAAATTTGCTACTGCAAGCTTGAACGCGGGACAAACCCCGCAAATAGGGCAGTCTACCTGATGTTTTTGATTTTTGATCAAGCTCTGTAGCTTGTTTTGAGGCAGGTCAACAATCTTGTTGCGGCAAAGCACGGTGCAATTGCGCAGATTCCGGCAAAAGTGCGCTCTCGTCATACCGGCCGATTCGCTGCTTCGATAGCGACCGTGGCAGCGCGCAATGGGGAACACGGGTTTTCACATGTCGTCGTGATTATAATTTTTCGGCAAACCAATTAACGATTTCGTCCCGCGCGGCAAACCAATGTGGGCTCAGGTCATGCCCGGCCTCAGGATAAAGTAACAGCTTGTGAGGGTGGGCGCGCTGTTTCAACAAATCTGCCAGTTTGATGGTATTGTCAACCGCAACCCTGCTATCTTTTGTGCCGTGAATTAACAATACCGGCATTTTCTTATCCAGTTGATCCGGCCAATACACCACGGAACGCGCCTTCAGTGCCGCGTCCTTATTGTTTTGAAAATCAGGAATTAAACGAGACAGCGCCCCTTTTTCGAGGTCCGGGCGGCGCTTGGCTTCATCAACCAGATCAGCGAAGCCGGACACCACGCAAATGGCTTTGATTTTGGGGTTATTTTTTGCTGCCAGATAGGTCATCATGCCACCACGGCTAACGCCCATCATGCCAATGCGTTGGGCATCAACTTTGGGCATGCCTGCCAGAACCGGCAGCAATGCGGCAACATCATCGACATCCTTACCGCCATACTCGTCTTGCCCAATGTCGAATCCCGCATTGTCGCCCCAGACTTTGGCCCCTCTGTATTGGGTGGCGATAACGACAAACCCTTTGAGCGCCAGAAAACTGAAATCCATCATGACAACGGATGGCGTGATAAAGGCAAAGGTATCATTACCACCGCGATTGTAGATAATGGCAGGCAATTTCTTCAACGCATCCACAGCTTCCCCCTTGGGCTGCAGCACAAAGCCTTCTACCGAATGCGTGGCGACCTTATAAACAAAACGCAAACAATCGACCTTACGCAGTTGCTCGCCAAAGGACGCCACAGCCTGCTGAAACGCCCGGTTTGAGGCTCCCCCTTTACTATCTCCGGCGGCGCTGCTTTCGCCATACTTTTTCTCAAAAAACTGCAGGCAGTCTTCCTGACTTTGTACGCTCTTGGCGGTACTAAAAAATTTTGCATCCGGTAGTAAGTTTGCCGCTACCGGGGCATTGCCCAACTCAGTTGCCATGGCGAGCTGACAGAACGCGAACAGAGCGCAAACAAGGAGAAAATTTACGACTTTGCAAGGAGAGGTCAAGCCCGGGTTTCGGATCGTCATTATCTGCACACACAAAAGGTCGTAAAAGGGCGGGCTGCGCGCAGCGATAATTTGCTGCACGCAAGCAAGTGAATCAATCCGTAACCTAACCGCCGCATCGCCATTTCCAATCCTGCTGGGCGCTACAAAAGCTACATGAACGGTCGTAATTGCCCGGGCAGCAACTGATTTTGGCAGGCCAGCACCCGGACAAAGCTGGCCGTTTTTTGAACATTACCATACTCCAAGCACCACGACTGTTCTGAAAAAGCTGATAAGAGTAAGCTTTGTGCGTAGCCTCTTGCATATCAACCGAGTCATTT
>JBDLSU010000115.1:0-5234 GCA_039799405.1 Pseudomonadota bacterium
TATGGGCGCGGCCACCTCGATCATGCCTGCGCCAGCCGCTGCACCTGCAGCCGCACCTGCAGCCGCACCTGCCACCGCACCCGCAGCAGCTACCGCTGCACCCGCAGCCGCAGCGCCACCCGCACCCGCATCAAGCGCGGGCGGCAAGCCCTGGCTTTTGCCAGTGATTGGTGCCGGGGTAGTCGTGCTGGCGGCGGCAGGCTGGTTTTTGCTTTCCGGTGGTGACAAACCGGGTAGTGCCAGCGTGCCTGCGTTAGCCAGCACCAGCGCGTCTGCCCCTGGCGTTGCTACGCCCGCCAGCGCGCCAGCAGTCACGCCTGTGCCACCCGTAGTGGCCGCTGCTACATCCGCGCCAACACCCGCCCCGGCAGCCACACCCGCGCCCGTCGCCAAGCCGGAATTTGACCCAGTACGCCAGTTAAGCGACATCGTGGTGGCGCGCGACGCACAAATTGAGGTTACCGCACAGGCCAAACAAAGCCAGGTAAAAATCGGCAAAGATCGAATCGGTTTTTCCATCACCTCGGCTCAAGCCGGTTATGTGTATGTGTTAACGCTCGACACCGAGCACAAGCACCTGTATTTGATGTTCCCCAATACGCTGGATAAAAAGAACCGGATCGAAGCCGGAAAAACCCTGACCTTGCCCGGCCCGAAATGGCCGCTGGTTGCATCCGGCCCGGTGGGCATTGATCAATACGTGGTCATGGTGTCGCAGAACGAGCGCGATTTTTCTGCTGCGGGCTTAGAGCCAGGCGCGCCGTTTGCCGAGATCAAATTGCAAAAAGCCCGTGATGCGTACCAGACCTATTCTGGTGCGGTGCCCATGTTTGCTGGCAAAGCGGTATGTAAAGCTGCGGGCGAGTGCGCCAACAACTATGGCGCTGCCAGTTTTACGATTGAGACGGTGGGCAAGGGCAAGCCTTAAGCCTTGACCGTGGCGGTGAGATGGCAGCAAGCCCACTCGCGTGGGCATCTATGGGCGTGGTGGCTTACTCGGTAATCGTCACTACCCGTACCCGCCGATTTTCTGGCGCAGCCGGATTGCCGGGATTGAGTTGTTCCGCATCGCCCTTGCCCAGCGCATTCAGGCGCGAACCATCGATTTGATGGTTGCTGATCAAATATTGGCGTACCACCTGGGCGCGTTCTTCGGATAATTTCAGATTGTGATCGGCAGCGCCGCGCGAATCGGCATGGCCTTCGATGTTGAACTTGTAATTAGCCAGTTTTTCCGAGGCCAGCGCCGCGCCCAGGTTGGCAAGTTGCACTTTCGATTCGGCCGTCAGGCGCGTCGAATCGGTTTCAAAGGTAATCATCAGGGATGCGCTGGCGGCTTTTTTGGCCGGGCCTTTGCTGGGGCTGGCGTGCGGTTTGGCAAGTTTGAAGCCACGGGTGCGGAAACTGGCTTCGCCGGAGGCGGCGGCAGCGGCTTCGGCCGGGGCGGAACTGTCGGCTGATGCGGCCGCAGCGGCGCTGGCGGCGGCAGGTTCTGGTGCGGGTTTGGCGGCGGGGGTGAGGGCATCGATCAGGGTTTTGGGGGTGACATCTTTTTGTGGCACCACATCATTGGTTTGCGCCAATAAGGGCGCGCTGGTGAAGGCAAGGCAAGCGGCAGCCAGGCTGGCGCGGCGAATGAGGCTGGACATAAAGATTCTCCCTGGAAAAGTCAACATGATAACAAAATCAAGCGCGCTTGGGTAAGGCAATTGTGTTCAAGGCAATGGTGGTCAAGGCAAAACCGCGTCCAATAACAGATGGCGAATCATGGCGTGCTGGTGGGCCGGACTCAGGCTCTGCAGCGCCCTGACAAAATCCATCGAACTGGCCGGGCGTCCGGGGTAGCGATGCTGTTGCCACAGTTGGCGCAGGGCCTGACACAGCACCTCATCGCCCAGTTCGGCGCGCAGGGTGGCGAATACCACGGTGGCGCGCGAATATACATCGTGCGCCTCTTCGGCATCAAGCAGGGCACGGGTGGCGGCAACGCTGCGCCCTTGTGCCAGCGTCAGGCGCTGCTGTTCGTAATCCACCAGCGCCTGCATGCCGGCTTTGCCATACGCCTGTTCGATCAAGGGCAATTCGACATACTTGGCCAGCACTTCAACCAGAAACGCACTGTCACCCGCCACCCCATTGCCCAGACCATGACCAAACCACTGGTGCGCTACTTCATGCACGGTACGGCGATAGACCTGATTAAATGCCGCATCTTTGCCCGGCAAGGCCCGCACGCCCAGCCGGTGATTGAGCAGCACCAACTGTGGCAAGGCATAACCACTGCTACCGGATTCGATTTCCGGCATCATGACCAGGCGTAAGGCATCGCCCGGATAAGGCCCCACCTGTTGATTCAGCCAGCTCAGGGTCTGTCGCGCCGCCTGTAATGACAGTTCGGTTGCCGCATTGTGTTGCGGGCTAAACAGTTCGATTGGTATGCCCTCGTGGTTGATGGTTTTGGCTGGCCAGGGCAGTGCCATGAAAGCAGGCAGATTACGCACCGGATGTTGCGTGCGATAGTGAAAAAAGCTGCGCCCCTGCTGCTGCCAGTGGCGCAGCAGGCTACCTTGTCCGACCGCTTGCATGCCGGCTGGCACCGTTATCAGGGCTTCCAATTGTGCCCAGTCATATTGCGCAGTGGCCGGGGTGGCCTTGGCAAACAGGATGGACGGACGGGTTTCCTGAAGCGCCGCCAGGCCAAATTGTTTGCGCTTGCCGGCGTCGCGTAGCCGCAAGTCCGGATTGAAGCCAATCACCGGATACAGGGGAACTGCACGCAAATAACTGAACTGTTGGCGCAGTACCTGATGCATGGCAGCGGGCTGAATACCATTTTGCTGCAGGCGCAAGGCAAAGTGCAATTCGGTCTGCTGGCCTGGTAGCAAATCCTGATCCATGGTAAACATCGTTTGCCCCAGCCGGGCGTCAATAGCGCTGATTTTGCCGCCATCCAGCTTCAAGTGCTGAAATGGAATGTTGCCTGGCCGACCGACCAGAATCTGTTTGATCGGGTGCGCACTGGTGTTGATGAGTGTCAGTTGGCCCTGAATGTCAGCACGTTGCTGCTGCGGATAAAAGTCAACTTGCGATTGCACTTTGCGGACGCCGGGCTGCGGCTGCCCTTGCCAGTGTTGATATTGTTTTTCATAGTCGGCGCGCCGGGCCTGGCGCACGCTATCGGCGACCAGATAGTCTGCATCCAATAATTGTTGCAAAGACCATCCCTGCAGTAACAGCACCAATAGCCCTGCCAACACGGCTGCCATGCTGAGCCGGCGCTTGCTGGCCGCCCCTGCTTGGTTCCGTGCCAGCAGCGCGGGGCGGGTATAACCGGTGCCCCGGTGGTAAAACGCCAGCCCCAGCGCCAGGGCAAAAACCGAGAAACTGCTCCAAAAGCGGATGAACGGCCAAAAGCTGCCAATACTGGCTTGATAATCCCAAAGCTGATCCGCCATGTGCAAGGGCGTGTTCAACACCTGCCAGAGTGGATGTTCAAGCCCGAGCAAACCCGGCAGCGGAGACAAGCGCAATGCCAGCAACACACCGATGAGCAGCAGTGCCTGCAAGCGGGTGCGCAGCAAGGCATGGCAGGCGGGCAGTACCGCACTCCACAAGATCAGGGGCAGCCCGGCGTACAGCGCCTGCAGCAAATATTCGGTCACCTCGGGCGCGCTGCCGTGCGCCACCTGCCCCAGCACCGATGCCAGCAAACCCAGTGCCACCCAGCACAGGGCCAGGCTTGCCAGACATAAAAACTGACTCAATAACAGCACCCAGGAGGCGAGCGGGGTACTGGCGATCAATTCATCAAGGCGCTGCTGCTGGTTGAGCCAGGCCAGACGGGTGCTCCACCATACCAGCAACAAGATGCCAAAGTGGGGCACCATGTCCCACATTACCCGGTTCAGGGCATCGCGGCTATTTGGTTTGAGCAGGGCGAAGGGTTCGGCATAGTCGAGACCTGACACCACCTCGCCCAGCATCAGGATAAACAGCACGATCAGGGCGATCACGCTGCTGCGTTGCCGCAACAACTGGAAAAACTGCAAGCGCAGCAACGCCGCCAAAGCTGCCAACGCTGCCAACGCGCCAGAACAGCCTTTGTTTTGCACACCATGGTAAGCCGCGTTGGTATTTTGGCTGCCATCAACCCTGGCGGCTTGCAATGTGAGTGCGGTCGTTGCCAGTGGCCGGTGCCAGCGATGCCGCCCAGGGCTGGCTGTACCCTGAACCCTGGCCGCCCGCCGCAAACTGGCCAGCAACAAAGCGCTTGCCATGCCCAGCACCACAATCCGGTTCAAAATAAAACCGCTATCCGCACCTGCCTGACTCAACTGACTGGCCTGGCGGGTGCCATCGGCCAAGGCATGCATCAGTGGCGTGATGGCATACGGATCGAGATAACACAGCACTTGCCATAAAGCGGGCGATACCAGTTTGCTCTGGGCGATCAGCGGGGAGCCGGTCAATGCGGCCAGAATCAGATAGCCAAAGAACAGGGCCGCCATGATCAGAAAGATGGCGTTGACGCTGCCGGTGCGCAAGCTGACCCAGAGCAAGAGCATGCAAACCAGATAGATGGCCGGTAATTGTTGCAGCAGCCAGCATGCCAGTAGCCAGCCAATGGCGGGCAGGCTTTGCCCGCGCAACCATAGCCCACTCAACAAGGCCAGTTGCATCAGCAGGTAGGCCAGCATGCAAAGTGACATCAGGCCCAGGCTGCGGCTCAGGCACCATTGTCTGCCGGAGACGGCTGTCGCGCCAATAATCTCGTCCATGCCCGCCTGTTGTTCGCGCAGGTAGGCCAGCAGGGCCATGGCAGCAGCAAAAATGGGCAAGATCAACGCCAACATCATCGATTCAGTCAGCAGCAATTGCTTCACAGCCTGGGCATTTTCAGCAGAATGCCCCTGGGTGATCAAGAGCACAAAGCCGGTGCTGAGCGCCAGTGCCAGCCAGGTGAGCGGCTGCTGGCGATAAAACCTCAATTCATTGCCGATTAAAGCCTGTAGCATCACACACGCTCCTGTTGCAGTTCCAGAAAATATCGATCTTGCAGCGATGCGCTCACCGCCTGAAAAGGTGCGCCGGGCGTACCTGGTTCGGCTTGTGCAGCCTGTGCAACTTGTGCTGCTTGTGCCGCTTGTGCCGCTTGTGCCGCTTGTGCTGCTTGTGCTGCTTGTGCGCCTGGCAGGTAGATGCGCTGCACCGGCACGCCGCGCAAATAGGTGCAG
>JBDLSU010000116.1:0-3643 GCA_039799405.1 Pseudomonadota bacterium
GTCCGTACAGGTAAAAATTATTCTGGTTCAAACCCAGTGCCTTGCGCACCTGTTCCACCTCTTCCACAAACCGTGGCAATTCCCACAGCTCGGGCTGGTCCGGTTGATCGCTGTAGTAAGAACCCAGTTGGTCGTAGTAATAATATTCGATGCCTGCACCCGGAAAAAAACTGTCCATCGCTTCCAGATATTCATGCGTCATACCAGGGCCACCGTGCAACAGCAAGACCTTGATGGTGGGATTATTGCCAGTGCGTTTGGTCCAGACCTTGAAGGTGCCCTTGGCGGTACTGATCGGTATCATGCGCACACCACCACTGAAGGCATCCGCACGGCCCTGATTACTGAAATAGCTGGCAGGTGGTGCCGCACTGGCGCTTTGCGCCTCACCCAGAACCAACAACATGCATAACGATATCCAACGCCACCAATGCTTCATCTTGCCTCCGGAAAAAAGTCGTAAAACAGAACAATACCAAAAAATTAAAGCCGCCGTATCAAATAGAAACACTGCATCCATGCCTGCCTTATCCCATAATGCGAAGTTTCCCTTTGGCTTTGCGCCACTGCACAGGGTTGGTGATGGAACACGTTAAGTTCTTGGCTCAGCCTGTTCACGCATAAGAAAAGATGTAGAATGCTCGGTCATTATTGCTTTCAAAGCACACCCAACACGTTCAACATATTCTTTGCACAAACCTGCTAAATTTTATTAACTATTTTGCCGGGCTATTTTTTTGAGTCAGCCCTTTCATAAAAAATACACACATACCGACAGTTAGACGCAATCAGTCATCGAATATGCGGGTGGGAAAGTGACGGAAAATGTCAGTGGCGCTGATGTTGGTAGCGGCAAACGTATTCCTCAAACCTATTTCGATGCGATTTGCACCATCAAGCGGCGACCAAAATTAAATTAATTATGACATCACGACCAATAAGGCATCCATTTTGGCGCGCCAGCATGGTGTGGGGGGCTGGGCTGCTTATTCTCATCGCGCTTGACTTTGCTTTGAGGACACTTGCGCCTGTCGCGCGCCATACTTTGGGGATGCCTGAGGCGCTCTGGTTTGGCATGCAAATTTTGCTTGCTGTACTTGCCAGCTACCCTTTGTTGTTACATCTTCGCAATAAGCGTGATTGGAAAACCGCACTGCAGATTTTTTCTCTGTGTCTGGTTGGTTTTATATATTTGATTTTGGTGACGGGTTTTTACATTATTGCCACAGGGATTGATGCATTGTAATGCGCAGTTCAGTCCAATGCTACAACTGGCACAAACCCAACCACCCGCGCCGCCTTCACATCAAACGTCGCCGTTGCACGACAGCCAAGGCGCTGGTTTTTGCTACTGATGAGGCAATCAGCAAAGCCAGCGTTGGCATTTTTCCAGAGAAACAAGGCACTTTCGACACTGGCTTCGTCCTCCAGTCGCACATCATCTACCGCCAACAAACCGGAAAGCATGGCGACCAAACGGGCCTTGTCCAATTTATAGCGGCTTTGTAAAACCCAAACGGTTTCCAGAAGCACGGAGTGGTTAATCAGCACAGGGTGCCCCTGAGCCAGTTCCTGCTTGATCATATCAAAGGCACAAGCAAATTGAGCCGGATCATCCCGCACCAGGAGGCGCACCAGTACATTGGTATCAATGCCAAGCATGGCAAATCAAAACGAGAGTTGCTCAACGGGCAACGGCTCCTGCCCGTCCTGATGCAACATGCCTGCCAAATCAAGAATCGATTTGTTTTTAACCCGCATGATGACGGTGCCGTCCGGCAAGAGCGTGAAGCTCATGCGGTCACCAGTTTGAAGGCCAAGGCTATCGCGGATTTCCTTGGGAATGGTGGTTTGGCCTTTACTGGTCAACGTGGTATCGCTGCTAAACAAGGCGGTGTCGTTGGGCATGATGGCATCCTTATCGTGAATCTCCTTACGTTCTGCATTTTAGTAAGGATGGTTGGATTATGGAAGGGCATTGTCAAAAAATCCCAGCCGATCCACGCCCTTACGCTTTGCATCGCTTAACAACACAAAAAATACCTTACGCAGATACTTACAACAATAGTCGAGTGAAAGCCTGCACGCACACCTATCCGGATATCAATCTCCAGCGCGGCATCATGAGGCTATAATGCTTGGCACTGACAAGGCCAGGTTGAATGATTGAGCATGGTCTGGTTTTGCACCACCACATGGATATCGACAATGATTACGAATTTTTATGCAAACAACTTCAAATCGTTAATTGATTTTGGCTTTCCTTTGTCCAAACTCACTGTGTTGATTGGCATGAATGGCTCTGGCAAAACCACAATACTGCAGGCGTTTGACTTTGCAGCACGCATGATGGTGGGAGATATCGACGGATGGCTTGGTAATCGTGGCTGGACAGGCTCAGACCTCACCTCCAAATTGCAAACCCAGCGAAATATTGGCTTGCGAGTCAAATTCAAATTTGATGATGCGGCTCAATCTACAAAAGCACAATGGAATGGAACATTCAACTACACCAAGCTGGCATGTACCCATGAAACCGCTACCATCACTGAGTTCGTCCAAAACCCTTACAGCTTTAATATTCGTCCATGGTTACAGGTACACGATGGCAGCTACAGAATTCTTGAATGGGCTCCCGGTAAAGTCAGCAAGAATGACTACAATAAAATCACATTTACCTATCAAGGCTCAATCCTGTCGCAGATTCGCGAGAAAGACATCCCCGCACCACTGCTCCGCATCCGCGACCACTTACGCAACATTCGCTCTCTCGAATTAATCTCCCCCCATCTGATGCGCCAAAAAACCCGTGGCGACTCAGACGACGTAGGTTTTGGCGGCGAACGATTATCGGCTTTCCTGGCAACGATCAAAGGTGAACAAAAAACCGCATTAATGGCGGCGCTGAAACAGTTTTATCCGAATTTGGTCGATATCAAAGCCAGCGCCATTAAAGGTGGTTGGAAACGGCTCAGCATTGTGGAGGATTTTGATGGCAGGCAGATTGAAACCGAGGCGCGCCATATCAATGATGGCTTGCTGCGCATTCTGGCGGTGTTGGCGCAAAATCAAACCAGCCGCTCCTTGTTGATTTTTGATGAGATTGAAAATGGGGTAAACCCGGAGTTGATTGAAAAACTGGTCAAGCTGCTCATCAACAGCGAGCAGCAAATTCTGGTGACAACCCATAGCCCGATGATCCTGAACTATCTGGACGATGACACGGCAATTGAAGCCGTGCAATTTGTCTATAAAAATCCAAGTGGCGAAACCCGCGTCCGGCGCTTTTTCGACATTCCCCGCATCAGGCAAAAACTGACGCTCATGGGGCCGGGTGAAGCCTTTGTCGATACTGATCTGCAGGCGTTGGCACATGAATGTATCCTCGACGATGAAGAAAAGGCGAGAATTGGACCAGAGCAAGCATTGGCGGAGCAAGCCGCAAAATCTGCTGCCTCGAAAAACCAGGAGCATGCATACGCGGATTAATGCAACTTGATGCGCGGCTTGCGTACCCGGTTAATGGTTTCGGCCCAGGTGGTGAGCCAGGTATAAAACCAGCCATTGATGGCGATCTGGTGGTGTTTGTGCAGCCACCAGTACATCCAGCCCGCCATCATACCTTCAATAAATACCGACCCTT
>JBDLSU010000117.1:0-7519 GCA_039799405.1 Pseudomonadota bacterium
GAAATGACTTGGGTGAAGGTGGTCATGGTCAGCCAGGGGAAGCAAGGAAGCACTATAGTAAAGCATTGCAGGCGCAGATACGCTGCTGTTCCAGTTTTTGATACTGCGGTAGCACCAGCGATTGCAATAAATCGGTACTGGCTGCTGACAAGGTGCTGCTGGCGTCACCCGCAAACGGCGTGCCTTGCTGTTTGGCATGAAAACCGGCGCGTGCTTGCAGCGCTGCCAGTTGGTCTGGCTCGGGATGAATGCCGAGCTGTGGCAAAAATTGTTGCCATACCGCGTGCGGCAATTGCTGATAATTCAGCAGGTGCAAGGTGGCAGGATGGGCACTGCACTGGCCGAGCGCGCTTTGAAATAACAGCGCCAACACCTGGATGCAATAACCGTCCAGATCACCCGCCGCCAATGGTGTGCCTGCGGTGGGCAGTTGTTGCGGGAAAATCATGCCCGGCACCATTTGTGGGCCACGTTGACGTTGGTGCGAAGCCAGCACTGCTTGCGGCTCGCGGTATAAAAACCAGCAAGGCGTATCCGGAAAGGCGGCGCGCAGCATGGGTAAGTACGGCAAGTGCCAGCAATCGAGCTTGATGATGCAAGCACTTTCCTGCTGGCGGCGTTGGCCCAGCGCCAGAATCACATAGCGCAGCAGCGCCAGTTGTTGGTCAGCACGCATTGTGGCTGGGCTTGCACGCAGGCAGACATCAATAATCGGCGCTTCCGAAATGGCAATGCATTGCGGCAAAGTGGCCAGCATTTGCGTCAGCAAGGTCGAACCGCAGCGCGAGGTGTGGAAAATGAAAGCAGCAGGCGCGGGCGTGGCGGGCAGATGCGGCAAGTGGTCGAGTGGTGTGAGGCAAACCTGGCGATGAGTGGGCGACTGTTGGCTTAACAAATCGGCAAAAAACGGGGTGGTAAAGCGCTGCGGGATGTGACGCCAGATCAGGTGATGCTCATCAAGCGTAATGGGAAACCAGTCATGCCAGCTTTCGATACGGTTGGCCTCGTGCAGCGTGGCACGCAGGGCCAGACGTTGAATGCCATGCAGGAAATGGTCGGGTTGGTGCATGCAGGGTGGTTTTAAATGACGCGCAAACAGCATTCAAGCTGCTTGCGCGCAGGATCGCATGACTACATCAGATTAGTTGCGCGATGGGAAGATGCCTTCCATGGCGATGATGTAGTTCAGGCCAAGGTAAGGTTGCATGTTGGAAATGGTGGCTTGCGATACCACGGGTACGGTCAGTGGTGTGCCGCTACCGGTGTTGGAGTTGGTGACCGTGCCGCCGGTGGCCGAGACGGTTGTAGAAACACCACCCAAGGCAACCGGAGCGGTGGGAGCGGTATTGGCTGGCAGATAAATCGCAGCAGAAGGCGGGGAACCAGAGACCGTACTGGTCAAACCACCATTATTGGCAAGGGCAGTGACACCGCCATTGGTGCCGGTACCGACATTAATGGTGGTGTTTGCCGATAAACCGGATAAATTCAGGGTTGCGGTATGGGTATGCAAAGGCATATTGGCCACACTCAGGGCAATGGTAGCGGTACCATTGGAAATAACCGTAGCATTGTTGCTGCCCGCCTTCTCACCTTGTGCCACATTTTGCAAGCCTGGTCCTTGTGCTTGCGAACCGACCACCACACGACCACGCAGATCAGGAATGCCAAAGGTATTTTGGCCATCACCTCCATACATGGTGCCAAGCAAGGCAAACATCGCCGAGTTTTGCGAGATGGGCACGGTTTGTCCATTGCAAAACAGCCAGCCGCGTGGCGGATAGTTAAAGCCGACAGCCAATACGGTACCCATAAATGCATCCATGACTTACTCCTTGATTGTATGAGATAAGGACGCGGCATCCAGACCGCCGGATTGCCGGACCGTCGGTGCCACCTGGTAAAACCGGTACACATTAATCCCGGACGTGCCTGCACCGTTAGCATAAGGTGCGCAAACTGCCCGGATCAAAGTGCGAGTAATCTTGCCACATTCGCCGATGGGAAAACCTGCTTGATCAAAATATTTGTGGGAAGTGTTGCGACCATGCTCAAACGCTGGTTTCCGCCAGTATCTTTGTGAGTCGTTCGGCAAGTTGTTGCGCTTGAGTGTTGTTACTGCTACGCAGTTGTGCAATCACCGTGGCAACATTTTCGTCCGTAACACTGGGGTCGCCATATTTGGGCGGGGGATTTGCCACCCAACCGGCATCGACAAACACTTGCTTCAACCAGTCGTTTGGGATGCAATCGATCACCAGATGGATGCGCTCAAGTTCGCTGTTATTGTCTACCGCATGAGTGCAATTGGCATTCATATACCAGGTGTGCCCGGCGCTGAAATGGATGGTTTCGCCGTCGATATGAAACAGTACGCGCGGATCGGTAATGATGGGAATGTGCAGCCGCGCCACCCCGTCTTCAAAGCCGCCACCGGGGTCAGTGTGGGGCAAAATACGCCCGCCCGCTGCCATTGTCATCAGCCGTACCGAGGTAGTGGCGCAGGCAAAGCTGCGCAATACCTGCTGGAAATAAGGGCAGGCTGCCAGCAGCGGCGTATCCATAAAATTGCCATCATTTTGCGCAGCAATGTCTTGCAAACTGCCGCCAAGTGAGCGCAATGGCAGGCAAGCCCAGCGCTTCTGGTGCGCGCTGTCATTGTAATGATTCAGCCATACCGGGTTGTGCAGGCGCTGCAAATCCTGCTGCAGCGCGTTGACATCAAAATCAAATGGCAGGCGCAGGTAGCGGGTCGCTTGCACCCGCTTCATGCTGCCTCCGTCAGCCATTGCATTTGCTGTTCCAGATAGTCTTCCTTGCAGACCTGAAAGCCGCACGACAAGTACAGCGCAATGGCTTTGGGATTGTCTTTCATCACACCCAAACGCAGCGGCAATTGCTGGCTGGCCGCCAGTTGTTGAAGATACCGTAACAATTGGCGTGCCAAACCGCGTCGCTGTACCATGGGGAGTACCATGATATCGATCAGGCGGATGTCGGTCGCTCCCGTGTCGAAAATGATACGAGCCAGAATGTGTTCGGTGCTTGCCAGCACCAGCGTTTGCGCTGCGGGGTATTGCTGGCTCAGACCATGGGCCTGGATTTGTTGTTGTTGCCGGATTAAATTGCCGATCATCTCTGGTGGCATCGGTAGTGCTTGCAGGTCGGTGCGGCAGGCTGAATAAAGTTGATCGATGGCAGCTTGATCCGCCGGTTGTGGTGGGCGCAGGGTCAGGTCGGGAAAATCGCTTGTGGCAAAAGTATCAGTAGGCATCATGAGTAACCGTATTGTGGCAAGGGTTTGGTGTGGGCACTTCGGGCTTTCTGCTATCATGCCCTGAGTCATGTTGTTTCGCAAATCCCTTTGATCACAACTTTGGAAAATCATGAATTTTGAACTGGCCCAATTTACCCCTTTGCTGGGGAGCAAATTTGTTGTGGATACCCAGATCGGCCCGGTCGAGCTGGAATTGGTTGAGGCGGAAGAGCTGCCGCGCGGCAGTCGCCCGGAGCGGTTCCGGACACCCTTGTCATTGATCTTTAATACACCACCCAATTTGAATCTGGAGCAGGATAATTATTGGATCGAACATCCGGCCATCGGGCGGCATATTTGGACCATTGCGCAAGTGTTACCGCCGTTTGGTGTGCCGCAGACACCGGAAACGCCGCGTTATTATCAGGTGTTATTTTCATAAAAGCATGTAATAAAAGCATGCGTCGGGTGATGAAAATGCGACAGCTTGGTAAGTGAAGGGAATCGGGTTCCGGCAAAAATGCCCAGGTGTGGCTGTAAACAGGTAACAGACGAAATTTGATGGTATCTTGGGAGGGACTTTTGCGCCTCGTATTTGGGTTCCTCCATTGAAATTTGTAGTTCAATTTAGTATCTTTGGGACGTATGGCCACACCGCAATATCACTTCATTTCTGGCTTGCCGCGCTCGGGTTCCACCCTGCTGGCGGCTTTGCTATTGCAAAATCCGCGTTTTCATGCAGGTATGACCAGTCCGGTTGGTGCGTTATTCAACGGGATGTTGGCTGAATTTGCCGCTGGCAGTGAATTTGGTGCAGTTATTTCCCAGGCGCAACGACAACGCTTGGTGCGGGGCTTGTTCGATTCGTATTACGCTGATATGCAAGATAGATCGGTTATTTTCGATACTAACCGGATGTGGAGCAGCAAAATGCCAGTCCTGCTTGATCAATTTCCAGGCTGCAAGGTTATTGCCTGTGTGCGCAATGTCGCCTGGGTAATGGATAGCCTTGAATGCCGCTATCGCGCCAATCCCTATGAACAAACCCGCTTGTTCAATGATAGTGTTGAGAGAAATACTGTTTATAGCCGGGTTGACACCTTGGCGCAACGCAACCGGTTGGTTGGTTTTGCCTGGGCGGCATTGAAAGAGGCCTTTTACGGCGAGCATGCAGCCTCACTTTTGATTGTTGATTATGATTTGCTGGTTCATGCGCCTCAAAAAGTATTGTCCTTGATTTATCGTTTTATCGGACAACCAGAATTTACCCACGATTTTGCCGACATTCGCTACGATGCGCCTGAATTTGACTCGGCCTTGGGTTTGTATGGCATGCATAAAGTGCGAAATAAAGTCGCTGCAGAATCACGCCATACGATTTTACCGCCGGATTTGTTTGAACAATATTCCAATCTTTCCTTTTGGAAAGATACCACGGGCAGCAGGGCGAATGTCGTCACTGTGCAGCCGTTGCAAAAAAAGGAAACATTATGAAACCAATGATAACCAAGCGTGGCACAACACAGAGCGATACAGATGCATCGGCAAGAGGGTTTCGCCCCCGGCGCAGCATGGTGGCATTGGAATCACGGGTTGTGTTTGATGGTGCAATGGCCGCTGGCGGGGCCGACCCCGCCCATGCTACGGCAGATGCATTGCTATCAGCGCGCACGCATGGGGTGGCGGGGCCGCGCGTCACCGAAGGACGCGAGGTGATGGTTCAGGCACGGGGTGCGGGCAAGGACGCCTCTCCGGATCGCGCACTCTGGTTGCCTTCGGTACACGAAAATGCTGCGACGCACAATATTTTGTTTGTCGATAGCCGTTTGCCCGATTATCAGCAGGTTGTGGCCGCAGCCGGGGCAGGTGTCAAGGTCGTTGTGTTGGACAAGAATCTGGACGGTATCAAGCAAATTGCCGATGTTTTAAAAAATTACACAAACCTTGATTCAATTTCCATTGCTTCACATGGTGATGATGGTGTTTTGCTACTGGGTACGGGTGTGCTGCATAATGGCGATTTGGCAAATTATCAATCCGAGTTGCATCAGATAGGCGCTGCCTTGAAGCCAGATGGCGAGATTCTTTTGTTTGGTTGCAATGTTGGTGCGGGTACTGTTGGACGTAGCTTTATTGACGGCCTTGCCTTGGCAACCGGTGCGGTCATTGGTGCGTCAACCGATAATACTGGCATTGCCAGCCGGGGCGGTAACTGGGATCTGGAAATTTCAACCGGCACACTGAGCACCACCCCAATATTTGATACTCAAAAAATTGCCGATTGGAACCATCTTGCGGCGACTGACAGTGTTGCAACGCTGGCTCAACTAAAAGCCGCAATTGCAGCCGATATCATCAATGGTGTTGATGACACGATTACTTTGACTGCAGACATTACGTTTTCTTCTGCATCGGATACAATCACAATTAATGATACCTCTGGTAAGGCCATTACCATTGTCGGTGGTTCTCATACTGTGAGTGGTGCAAATCTTGCGCAGGTATTGCATGTCACTGCTGGTAATGTGACGGTGCAAAACCTGACTATTTCCAGCGGATTTGTGACGGGCGCCGGTGGCAGTGACAGCACAGCAAATTCCGGTAAAGGCGAGGCAGGTGGAGACGCACTCGGGGCCGGTATCTATAATGCGGGAACATTGACCATTAGTGGGTCAACCATTACCGGAAACCGGGCTGCAGGCGGTGGTGGTGCCGGTGGACAGATTTCCGGATATGGTGGCGGTGGCGGTGGCGGTGGCGGTGCAGGCAGCACCCATGGTGGGGCAGGTGGAACCAGTCATGGCAATGCCGCAGGCGCAACGTCTGCCGGAACAGGTGGAACTGGCGCAGGCGGAAGCAGGGGGGGAGTCGGCGGCAGTACGACAGGAGGAGCTGGTGGAAAATATGGTGCGTATTCCAGCGGTGGCACAGCCGGTACTGCGAACAATGGCACCATAGCCATTGGCGGCGGCGGCGGCGGCTCCGGTTATGATGCTGCGGGTGGCAATGGCGGTAATGCAGTTGGTGCCATTTACAATACCAGCACAGGTACCTTGACCATTACCACCAGCACCATTTCCAACAATATCGGTGCAGGTGGTGGTGGTGGTGGTGGCTCCACCCAGGCTGCTGCCGGAAATGGCGGCGATGGTGGCTTTGGTGTCGGCGGCATATTGAACTCGGGGGGGACGGTTCAGGTCGATGCCAGCACCTATAGTTCGTTTGGTAGTACTAATAAAGGTGCGGGTGGCAGTGGCGGTACGGCAACAGGGGGCTCGAATAACGATGGCACAACAGGGGCCGGCACCAACAAGATTTCCACTATTAACGGTGGAGCCACGTCAACCAATTACACACCACCTGATACCACGGCTCCCACCGTCAGCAGCATCGCCCGTGTCGATACCGCCACCTCGAACGCCACCAGCGTCAAGTACACGGTCAAATTTGATGAAAGTGTCACTGGCGTTGGCACCAGCGATTTTGCCCTGACCACGACTGGCAGCGCCGCAGGCAGCATTTCAGCCATTTCCGGCAGTGGCGACACCTATACCATCACGGTCAGCAGCGTGACCGGTGACGGTACCGTGCGGCTGGATCTGAATAGTTCCGGCACCGGCATTGCAGACAGCGCGAGCAACGCCATTGCCACCGGCTTTATGGGCGGTGAAGTCTACACCTTTGACCATACCGTGCCAGCCATCGGTACACCGGATCTGGCTGCCGGCAGTGACAGCGGCGATTCGGCGACGGATAACTACACCAACGACACCACGCCCACTTTCAGTGGCACTGCCGAGATTGGTGCTTCGGTCACCTTGTACGACACCGATGGCAGTACGGTATTGGCGACGGTTACCGCCGATGGAAGTGGCAATTGGTCTGCCACAACCGGAGTCATCTCGGCAGAACCACATACCATCACCGCCAAGGCCACCGATGCGGTAGGCAATGTCAGTGCGGCTTCATCTTCGCTCTCGATGACTATTGATACCACTGCCGCAACGGTATCAAAGGTCAGTTCCAGCACCGCCAACGGCACCTACAAAGTGGGCGATGTGATTGCGGTGACGGTTGCCTTCAACGAAACCGTGTATGTGACTGGCACCCCGCAGATCACGCTGGAAACCGGCACCACGGATCGCACTATTAATTACAGCAGCGGCAGCGGCAGCGACACGCTCACATTTAATTACACCGTGCAGGCGGGTGATACTGCGGCTGATCTCGATTATGTCTCCACCAGCGCCCTGGCCCTGAATA
>JBDLSU010000118.1:0-3266 GCA_039799405.1 Pseudomonadota bacterium
GCCACCGCTTTTGAAATGGACACGATCTGGATTATTGAAGCCGCCGCACGTCGTCAAAAATGGATCGATCAGGCCCAGTCGCTCAATATTTATATGGCCGGTGCCTCGGGCAAAAAGCTGGATGAAACCTATAAGCTGGCCTGGTTGCGTGGCCTGAAAACCACCTACTATTTGCGCACCATTGGTGCCACCCATACCGAAAAATCGACCAGTAAAATCGGTGCCCTGAATGCGGTGTCGGTCGATGCCGGTAATGCCGTCTACATGGCACCCAGCAATCCAATTTCTGTGCCCACGGCAACTGCGCCAGGCGCGGTGATGGCAGATGAAGAATTGGCTGGCCCGGCCTGTATGTTACGTCCCGGTGATGCCGGTTTTGAAGAATGTGAAGCCTGTCAATAAAAAGGAAAAAGACCATGTTATCCTGGGATGATGAAGAAGTCAGTACCGCCGATGCCACCATGCCAACGGCACCCGCACTGCAACCCCAACCACAACTGGCCCAGGTGAGCGCACCGGCCATGCCAGCCGCTGTTTCTGGTGCCGCTGCCACCAGCGCGGCAGCCGGTCCCATCAATGCGCCCAGCGCACGCCGGGTACACGCCGACGACAAACGTATCATCAATGGCAAAACCGATGTCAATCAACTGGTGCCATTCAAATACAAATGGGCGTGGGATAAATATTTGTCGAGCTGCGCCAACCACTGGATGCCGCAAGAAATCAATATGCAGCGCGATATCGAACTGTGGAAAGACCCGCAAGGCCTGACCGAAGACGAACGCCGCCTGATCAAGCGCAATCTGGGCTTTTTCGTCACCGCCGATTCGCTCGCTGCCAACAACATTGTACTGGGCACCTATCGCCATATCACGGCACCGGAATGCCGCCAGTACCTGTTGCGTCAGGCTTTTGAAGAAGCAATCCATACCCACGCCTACCAGTACATTGTGGAGTCGCTCGGTCTGGACGAAGGCGAAATCTTCAATGCCTACCATGAAGTGGCCTCGATTCGCGACAAGGATGAATTCCTGATCCCCTTCATCAACGTCCTGACTGACCCGCATTTCACCACCGGCACCGTCGAAAATGACCAGGCTTTGCTGAAGTCGCTGATCGTCTTTGCCTGCCTGATGGAAGGGCTGTTTTTCTACGTCGGCTTCACCCAGATTCTGGCCCTGGGCCGTCAAAACAAAATGATGGGCGCAGCCGAGCAATACCAGTACATTTTGCGCGATGAATCGATGCACTGTAACTTCGGCATCGACCTGATCAACAGCATCAAAATGGAAAACCCGCAGCTCTGGACCCCGGCCTTCCGCGAAGAAATCAAGGCCCTGTTCCAGCAAGCGGTAGAACTGGAATATCGCTATGCCGAAGACACCATGCCGCGTGGCGTGCTGGGTCTGAATGCACCGATGTTCAAGGGCTATTTGCGCTTCATCGCCAATCGCCGCGCCCAGCAAATTGGTCTCGATGCCATGTTCGATCAAGAAGACAATCCCTTCCCCTGGATGAGTGAAATGATCGACCTGAAAAAAGAGCGCAACTTTTTTGAGACACGCGTGATTGAGTATCAAACTGGCGGCACTTTGAATTGGGAATAATCGTGTAAATTTCCACGTAAAATAATTCAAATGCGCTATAGTGGATTAATTGGATTTTGTGATATACAATCCGGGCCACGTCAGATGAATTATTCGACCCAAAAAGCAGCGATAGCGCGACCTGATTCCTTGGGGCCAGGTCGCGTTGCTTTGGGACGCGAGCCACGCAATATCAAGCAATATCAAGTCATTCCAACGCGCCGGCCTTAGTTGTCGGCGTTTTTTTGGCATCAGTGCTGCCGACCGGGGAGGGGCGGCAGCAGTGGTGCCGGTGCAAAATTCATTAGCGCAAACCGCAGCGGTTTGCGCCGATGAATAATCCGCCTGCCGCGTCACAAGCATGGGGTGGGCGGGTTTTAAATCAATGTGATTTTTCCATCACGGATGAAGGAGAAAAAAATGGCAACAGCAAAAAAAGCCGCACCGGCCAAGAAGGCAGTACCCGCAGCACCCGCAGCAGCAGAAGCTGCCGTAGCAGAAGAAAAAAAACCTGTAAAGGCAGCCAAACCTGCCACCAAGGCAGCAGCCAAACCTGCCGCCAAACCCGCAGCAAAAGCGCTCGCCAAGCCAGCAGCAAAAGCTGCCGCCAAACCAGCAAAAGCTGCCGCCAAACCAGCAACTGCGGCAGCGGCTGAAAAACCAGTCAAAGCCGCCAAAGCAGCAGTCGCTGCGGCCAAACCCGCAGCCGAAAAACCCGCCAAGGCCGTCAAACCCGCCGCTGAAAAAGTCGCCGCCAAGCCAGCCAAAGCGGCCGCTGCCAAGGTAGTCGAAGCCAAACCGGCCAAAGCAGCCAAGGCAGCCGCTGAAAAACCAGCCAAAGCGGTCACGGAAAAAACCGCCAAGGCCACCAAAGCCGCAGAGAAGCCTGCCAAACCCGCCAAAGCGACCAAAGCTGCAGAGAAGCCTGCCAAAGCCGCCAAAGCCGCAGCGAAGCCTGCCAAAGCCGCAGAGAAACCGGCCAAGGCCAGCGCTGCACCAACCGCAACACCCGCAGTAGCCGCCAAGGCAGAGGCAGCAAAACCGGCCAAAAAAGCTGCCGCCAAAGCTGCGCCAGCCGAAAAACCAGCCAAGGCGGCGAAACCGGCTGCAGAAAAAGCTGCGAAGGCAGCGGCCAAATCCGCCGCCACAGCCGATGCAAGCAAAGCTGCCAAAGCGCCAGCCAAAGCCGCCAAAGCTGTCAAGCCAGCCAAAACCGCAGCCAAGCCCGCAGCCAAACCTGCTGCTGGCAAGAAGGCCGCCGCCGCACTCAACCCTGCAGCAGCCTGGCCTTTCCCGACCAGCGGCCGTCCATAAAGCCAATTGTTTGGTAACACCGCTACGCTGGTCGTAGCGGTTTTTTCAGGATACCTTTGTGCTAGCCAACATCTTCTCCATCATCATCAACACCGTCACCGGATTTTTCGCCGGGGTGTTACTGCTGCGTTTCTGGATGCAAGCGGTGCGGGTTCGTCCGCCGCAGCAACTGGGCGCGTTTGTGTTTCAGTTAAGCGATTGGCTGGTCATGCCCTTGCGTAAAGTGTTGCCCGGGGTGGGCGGCTATGACTGGTCCAGCCTGATGGGCGCTTTTTTGATTTCTCTGGTCGCCAGTTTGTGCGACGATTTTCTGCGCGGCTATTTGTTCTTGCCCGATACGCTGCTGGTGCTGTGGCATGTGGTGCG
>JBDLSU010000119.1:0-4388 GCA_039799405.1 Pseudomonadota bacterium
GCGGTTTCGGCTTCGCGGAAGAAGCGTTCTTTGGCTTCCTGCATTTCTTCGCCTTCAAATTCCTGGGAAATGGCAAAGGTTTTAATCGCCACCACGCGCCCGATTTTGGGGTCTTTGCCCTGGTAGACCACACCCATTGCACCTTTGCCCAGTTCTTTTTCAACCTGGTAACGGCCGAGCATGGGTTTTTCGGCACCGCCATCGAGAATCGACATGCTGGCATTGCTGCGCCCGGTGCCCATATTGCCGCCCAAAATCAAGGTTTCGGACATGGTTCTGGCTTGTACCAGTTTCTTTTCCAGGTCGCGGAATTTCGGATTGTGCTGGCCCATGTATTCATACACCGACTGCGCCTTGTTGAACTGGCGCTTGCGCTCAAAATCGAGCGCCAGATTGTACAAATTGTCCATCAGGGTATCGTCCAGCGGACACTTGCGGAACTTGTCAAACGCCATGTCCAGTTGGCCTTGCCCCTGGAAGGCCAGGCCCAGCATGCGGTTTGATTCGGCTGATTCGGTGTCGGATTTTTGCTTGCCAGCTTCGGTGACCAGGAAGCGTTTGGTGGTCAGGCAGGCGTGGCCGATCACCAGCAGGGTTACCGGCAACATCAGGCTGATATACAAACCGCCACCGAGCATCATGCCAAACTGTAGCGCGATCAAGCCAAAAAATGCACTTGCGGTTAGCATTGCGCCCTGTGCGGCTTTCAGGCGCGGCAATAATACGATCAAATACGCTGCAACCAGCAAAAACACCAGCACCGCAGCAATGCCGCTCCAGAGTGGGCGGACAAAAAAGTGTTCCGATAAAATTGACGACACATTGTGCGCCAGAATTTCTACTGGTGCCATTTTGGCCGACACAGGGGTCGGGGAAAAAGTGCCGACACCGCTGGCGGTAGCGCCAATCAACACGATTTTGCCAGCATATTTGGAAGCGGGAATTTTGCCGGTATACACGTCGTAAAACGAATCCTTGGGAAAAGCATCGCTGTCGCCACGATTTTTATAAAAATAAGTCAGCATGCGCGCATCAGTAGTGGTGATCTTCAGCTTGCTCAATTTCACTTGGTCTTCGGTGATGCTGATATCGCGCGTACCGAGATTGAGGCTGCGCGCGGCGGTGATCAAGGCCAGCGAGGGCAGTGCTTGATCGAAATAACGCACCGCCAGCGATTCTTCACGGATGCTGCCGTCGCTGTCGGGGTAAGAGTTGAGCTGGCCGACCGCTGCTGCCTGGTTGCCGAGTTCTTCAATCGGGCCTTGAAAGGCCAGACTGGACGGCGCAAATTTGGTGGCAATACTGTTTTTCAGGGCAAATTCAGGCAAGGGTTTGTCGGGACGACCCATTGGTTCACCCATGGTCAATACCACCGGTAGCACCACATTGCCAGCCTGGGCAAAGCTTTTGGCCAGACGCCGGTCGGTATTCAGGTTTTGTTCGGCTTCTTGCAAAATGGCGCCAAACTGCGTCCATTGGGCTGGCATGGCATTAGTACCATCGGTGGCGGGGGGCACGGATTTCCAGGTGTCCAGCAGTTTATTCATATACACCAGGCCCGGGTCTTTTTGTGGTTCAAAGAAAAAAGCAGTATTGGTGATGACTTTGGCTTTGGCACCTGACAACAGATCAGTCATTTTGGCATGCACATCGCGTGACCAGGGCCAGCGGCCGATGTTGTTGATGCTTTGATCATCAATCGCGATGATGGCGATCCGGTCCGATGGTGTGCGTGACGACGCTTGCACTGCCAGATCATAAGTTTTATTTTCCAGCGCGGAAATCAGGTCGGTGCGCCAGTATGCAAAAATTACCGCCAGCACCACGCACACACCCAAAAACCAGTCTTTTTGCCAAACCTTTGAATAATGCTTCACGCTGAAATCTCCCATGGATGATAGCTGGCAATACGGTATTGATAGCGCCAAATGCGGCAAACGTCAATCGTAGAATCAATTCGGCAGCAAATAACGTATTTTAGAGCAGAAAATTTTGGCTTTTTGTTGGAAATGGATGATTTGGCTACCCGGTTTGGATTGCAGAATCGGGTATTTGCCCGGCCCGGTTTTGGCGTGGCGGATGCCGGCAAAATCGAAAATGGCTTGCTCCAGCTTGTCCGGGGTGGTGTCAAGTACCGCTGCCAGAAAGGTGTAGTTGCTGCTTTCGTCACTCACCATCACATTGAGAACCGGCACGCCCCACAGCGTGGCATCGGTCTTGAACCAGTAGGCACCGCCTTCGCGTTTGAAGGGTTTGCCGAACGCTTCCTGAAAATAATTGCGGAAATACACTTCGTCCAGCGGATTCAAGCACAACAAGGTGGTGCCAGCCGTCGTACCAAAGGTCGATGGTGGCGCGGCTGGCGTGTCAGGGGCCAGCGCGATCAAACAGCCAACCAGACCAATGCTGCACAGGGCGCGCTTCATGCCTGTCAGTGCGCACCAGCCAGCCACTGCCGGTCTTTGGCGATTTGTTCCTTGACCGAAGCCGGAAGTGCATCGTAGCAGCCCGGATGTAGCTTCAGATCGGCTTGTTTAATCTGTTTTTGCTGGCCATTGACCACAAAAACATACAATTTTCCGCCATCTTCGGTTTTTCGGATACCCATATATCGAATCAATTCAATCTCCTTGCCTGCTAGCATTACCTGATTTGAGAATAGCCCATAGTATCGCGCAAATGAGGCGAAATTTCACCAATAATGCATCGGGCTTGCCAATTTTTCCGCAAATTGCCAATCCCGTGCCAGTCCAGTGCCAGTCCAGTGCCAGTTTGCAGCCAATCCGGACGAGCCCGGCAATCGTCCGGCAAAAATCTGCCAAATTTTGCATCTGCTGCCTTTATCGTCACTATTTTGAGTTGCTTTAAGGCATGTTCGCAGAATTGTGGGGCAAATTCGGTATCATGGCGGCAACAGGAGGAATTTATGAAACCATTTCGCTCGGAATTTTTACGTATTCGTGGTTTGCGCTACCACGTCCGGCACTGGGGCAACGATCAGGCCCCGATGCTGTTCATGCTGCACGGCTGGATGGATTGTTCGGCTTCGTTCCAGTTTGTGGTGGATGCCCTGCAGCAAGACTGGCATGTGATTGCCCCGGACTGGCGTGGTTTTGGCCTGAGCGAAAATACCGCTGCCGACAGTTATTGGTTTCCCGATTATCTGGGGGATCTGGATGCGATTTTGCAAATGTATTCGCCACTGCAAGCGGTTAATTTGCTGGGCCACAGCATGGGCGGCAATGTGGTGGCCCTGTACGCCGGGGTGCGGCCGGAGCGGGTGAAAAAACTGATCAACCTGGAAGGCTTTGGCCTGCCGAATATGGATGCGGCACTGGCACCGGGCAAATACGCCAAATGGCTCGACGCCCTGCGTGAACCAGCCCAATTGCGCAGCTATGCCAGCCAGGCCGAAGTGGCGGCGCGGCTGCAAAAAACCAATCCACGCTTGTCCGATGAGCGCGCCGCCTTTTTGTCCGGCCACTGGGCGCGCGAAAATGCCCGTGGTGAATGGGAGATTTTGGGCGATCCGGCGCACAAATTGCCTAATCCGGTGCTCTACCGCGAAGCCGAAGTACTGGCCTGCTGGGCGCAAACCACGGCCCCGGTGCTATGGGTGGAAGCGGAACATACGCTGATGTGGAACTGGATGGGCGGCAAAGAAAAAGGCCGCGCCGCGATTGAACAGCGCTTGCAGGCCATTCCCAATGTGAAACCGGCGCTGTTGCGCGATGCCGGGCATATGCTGCACCATGACCAACCGGAAGAACTGGCGCATTTGATCGAGGCATTTTTGAACTAATTACAAAACCGGTTTTTCATTGGTTTCGGGCAGGGTCAGGGTTTGGCTGCCAGCTTTTGTACCGCCCGCAAGGCCTGCTCGACGTTATCAAACGGCGAGACGCCGCCGATGCTGGTCGCCACTTTACCTTCTTGCGTCACAATAAAGGTGGTGCGCTCGGTAAAATCATGATCAATCTCCATGCCGCGCGTATCTTTTTTGCCAGTGCCAGCCTGATGAATTTCCAGCGCAAAGGCGCGTGCTACCTTGCCATCCGGATCGGATGCGACCGCCAGCTTGCCAGCACAGGAGGCCGGATCGGCGGAAAAATCATTCAAGCGGGCAATACTGTCAAGCGATACGCCAATCACACTGGCACCCGCCGCAGCAAACTGTTCTTGCTTGACCGCAAACTGGCGCGCCTGAATATTGCAGCCGCCAGTGAAGGCCGAAGGATAAAAATACACCACCACCGGCCCTTGTTTGAGCTGCTCCTGCAGCGAATACACAAACGCCTTGCCGTTGAGTGAGGCTTGCAACTGAAACGACGGCGCGCGCTCGCCTTCTTTCAGGGCTGCCTGTGCTGGCAGCAGGGATAGCGGCAACA
>JBDLSU010000120.1:0-8453 GCA_039799405.1 Pseudomonadota bacterium
CGCGCCCAGCCCCCTGAGAACCGTGCATGCGACTTTCACCGCACACGGCTCAAGCCTCTTGTAAGGCATCTTGCGACACCCGGTTTTCCTTCTGCATAATCATCGTTGCCAGTTTCCCAGCACTGTGGGTGGCGCATTTCCAAATTACTCAAGGCGTCGGTGCCACCTGTGGCGCGTGTCACTTTGTGGCGGGTGGCCCAATGGCTACCCACTTCAATAATTTCACCACAGACAGTGCATCGCCCCCCTTGCCACGACCAGAGCCGATATAACTTGATCTGGCCCCGGATTGACCCTCGCATCTTCCGATCCCAGCGAGCCTCAAAGTAGGACTCCCAGTCGGGATCATATGGATTGGCTTGAGCCCTGATTTTGACATGCCGCACAATGGGCGTGTCGGATTCAAGCAGCAGAGTGAGTTCTTTGGTTGTTCCATCCTCTTGTTTTTCAGTATCGGAGAATACCCAACGTCGAGCACCCCGAACCGTAAAATACCGGTTTTTGATCCATCGGGCATTCTTGTTAGGATGTCGCAGCACTGCCCAGCGCCATAGCATTGACCAGATCATGTGATCATTACGAGCAAAGCTTGCCTTGGCGACGGCATGGCTGTGATAGTTTGTCCAGCCCCGTATGACCGGGTTGAGCATCCTGATCAGATTGGCCTGTTTCGCCGTCATGTGGGCCTTGATGATCCCCCGGATGTGGTCAAGATGTACTTTGACGTTCGCTTTCGACGGTTTGATTAACAGCTTGCCGTTATACTTGCGCAGGTTCCAGCCGAGGAAATCAAATCCCTCCGTAATGTGCGTTATTTTGGTTTTTTCTGGCGACAGAACTAAACCCCGTTTCGCCAGAAATGCCTCTACAGCGGGTTTGACCTCCTGCTCCAGTCGCGTTTTATCGTGACTGGTAATGATGAAGTCATCCGCAAAACGCACCATGTGCATTTTCTTGCCCTTGCCGCTAGCTGGTGGAACTAGTGTTGCCAGCATTGCTTCCAGGCCGTCCAGCACCATGTTTGCCAGAACCGGGCTGATGATACCCCCTTGCGGGGTGCCTGATTCTGTTGGAAAGAGTTCGTTTTGAAACACGTATCCCGCCTTGAGCCACTTCCGTAGCATGACCTTGTCCATAGGGATGTTGGTCATCAGCCAGTCGTGGCTGATGTTGTCGAAACAGCCTTGAATATCCGCTTCCAGCACCCACTGCGCGCGGTTTTTCCCCGCGAGAGCCTTGAAGCATTGCTCTGCGGCGTCCTTCGTTGCGCGAGCCGACCTGAATCCGTATGAATTCGGATCGGCGCGGGTTTCTGCCACTGGTTCCAGCGCCAGCAGATATAGCGCCTGCATGGCCCGGCACTTCATGGCAGGAATGCCAAGCGGCCTCATCTTGCTGTTTTTCTTCGGTATATAAATCCGCCGAAGTGGCAGCGGCGAATACCCCCGCCGCTTCAACGACGCTATCGCGTTGATCTTTGCACCCGGCGTTTTCCAGACTACTTTGTCCACGCCAGGGGTGTTCTTGCCTTGATTTTCAGTCACGCGCTTCACGGCTAATGCTTTGCCGTAAAACGAATGGGTCAGCAGCCATTGCAAAGCTTTCACTTTGTTGTGCCTGCCTTCCTTGAGCGCCTTCACAATACGCACTTGCAGCCCTCTTACCTGTCGTTGAGCTTCGGCCCAGTTGATGCCTGACCACGACACGCCAGAAGGCGCACGTGCCAGTGTTGCAGCACTCATTTGCTTTCCTTCCGTGAAAATGGTTCTACAAACTCTCTTGTAATGAGAGACCACGAGGAAGTCTGCCCGCTTGCGCGTGGAGTAATCTTGCAACCCCTATCCACCCCATTACAGGATGGCATTCGCTTTTTCCCCAATCCTCTGCCCGCACCGCCATGGGCAGACCTTGCGGCCTGCTGTCCCACAAGGGGAGCTATACGGGTTTACCACGTTCCGCTTGTCAAGCGTGTCGGGACAGGTGCCTGCTATTGACCGGAGAGCGTATGGATCACGACAGCGCAGATACAAGACGCTGTGCCCTCTCTCAATACCATTTTGGTTAAAGCGTATTAGCCATTTCCGCTTCTTTACAATGACGATCTTTATCGCAGATTCACTTATTTTTCACCATGCCGACTATCTGGCACTTATCCGGCTTATGGCTGCCAGAAAGGTGCGCACCTCACGGTTTGCACCCCACACCTTGCGGTGTTTCGTTACGTTGTCCAGGCCGCTCTTGATTCAGGCCTGTAGATTCATCCGGTGATACGAATGGTTCCTTTTAGTTAAGCGGAACAGCTTAGACAAGCGACTTCGTGTCGCACTATAGCCGTTGTACCAGCGTTTTATTTCCGCACGATCCAGTCCCGGTAATTCCGGGGCGAACAGGGTATCGATGTCAGCGTCGGTATAGCCACACAGCGCGGAATATTTGGCATCAAGCGTGATGTCGTTTAAATTGTTCAGGCCGGAAAACAGACTTATTTTTGAAAACTTGGATACCCCGGTCAGAAACACAAAGCGGATATGCGCATCCTGCCCCTTGATCACGCTATACAAATCCTTCAAATCCTCGCGCATCGCTTCCGCGATGGCCTTGTTTTCGATTTTGTCCAGGATCGGTTTGTCGTACTCATCGACCAGCACCACGACTTTTTGGCCGGTTTTCTGATGCAAGCGCAAGATCAAGTCGGCAAAACGGCTGCGGTTATCCGGATAGCGCGCGGGCACATCAAACTGGCGTTCGTGGTCTTCCAGTTGCTGGTGCAGCGAACGGGCCAGATCCTGCGGGTCTTTCAAATTGGCACCGGCAAAATTGATGCGGATGACCGGGAACGGTTGCGACCAGTCCCATTGGTCGTGAATTTGCAAGCCAACAAACAGCGCCTGGTTACCTTCAAAAATCTCTTTCAGCGTATCCAGAAACAAGCTTTTGCCAAAACGCCGGGGGCGGGAGAGGAAGTAATATTGCCCATCGTTAATCATTTGTAGCGCCAGACCGGTTTTATCGACGTAGTAATGCCCACCGAGAATGATTTTCGATAAGGTTTGGATGCCGATCGGCAGTTTTTTGCGTAGCATGGTCATGGTTTGCATGGGGCGTGGGTTAAATTTTGGGGCGCGGTATACTTTAGCACTACTTGAATACGCTCGTGTGTGGTGATGAAGTCCTATATGAAGAAGAACCATGGTTTCGGTTGGGGCTTTTCGCCCGTAGTTCGCAAGGCGATGACGTGGCAGGGTTCGCTAACACCCATCTCTTGTGCTTTTTCGCTCTTGCCAAACGGTTAAGCTCTTTGGTCACTTTGACCCACATCGTGTTACAATGCTGTTCGATTTTTTAAGGGTAGGGCTGCAAGATAATACAAGATAGCCTTCCTTGCTCCTGAGTTCAATCCTTTTCCAATCATTTTGGGGTTACTTGATGACTTTACGTTCTACTTTATTCTTGTGTGGCTTGTTGGCCGGTTTGCCAGTTTTGGCGGTACCTGCTGCACCTGCTGCACCGGCAGCGACAGCCGCCAAACCGGGTATTATCCCGGTTGATGTGTTTATCACCGATTCCATTTTTAGCAATCCAAAACTCTCGCCTGATGGCAAGCACATTGCGATCAATGTACGGATCATGCGCAATGGCCGCGAAGTACCAACCATGACAATCTATTCGCTGCCCGATCTGAAAATCGTCAGCACCATTGCCATGAAAAAATTTGAGATGCCCCTCAATTTTGTGTGGGCCACCAACACCCGCCTGATTGTTTCAAAAGGCATTGAAGTTGGTTTGCGTGAAGAGCCACGTAGCACTGGCGAAATTGTCGCAGTTAATCTCGATGGTACTGAACAAGAGTACCTCTACGGCTATGACTTTTTTACTCAATCCAGCAAAGGGGATCGTTACCATGATGATCGTGGTTACGGTCGTATTGCAGGTATTCCGTCATCGCGGAACGGCAATGTTTTTATTGCTTCGCAGGAATGGGGGCGGGATCGCAGTATCTTGTTGGATGTTAATTCCAAAAAAGCAGTTCGCAAGTCGATTGCTGATATCGCGGTGAAGGGCTTGGGTTTTGTGCTGCAAAGAGATGATGTGCCACGTTTTGCCTATGGTGCCGATGATAATTATGAAGCGGTTTTGTACCGTTTTGACGACGCCAGCAAGAAATGGAATCAGGTTGCCAAGGATCTGGTTGGTACGGAATTGACACCGTTTGGTTTTTCAGCCGACGATAGCGAAGTCTATTTTTCCCATAGTGCCAAGGGAGAGCCAGTCAGTTTGATCAAGGAATCGATGGCAACTGGTAAGCGTACCGAGATCGCCAAAGATGCGTTTGCCGATATCAGCCGCTTTCAATTCACTGAAAAACCTGCTGTCCCTTTTGCCGTTGGTACCAGTGTTGGTCTGCCAACCTGGCGTTATCTCGATCCCAAATCGCCTAATGCCGTATTGCATAAATCGTTGAGCCAGCAATTTCCGGATAGCAAGGTCAATTTCATCAATTTTACTGATGATGGTAGTAAGTTGCTTTTTTATGTCTATAGTGATCGCGACCCTGGGTCATATTTTTTATATGATAAGAAAACCAATGCAGCGGATTTGTTATTTGCAGTTGCACCACATGTGGAGCCAGAGCAGATGGCCGAGCGGCGGCCGTTTCGATTCAAGGCGCGTGATGGTCTTGATATTGCGGGCTATATCACCATGCCCAAAAATCCACCTGCAGGTAAGAAATTGCCGATGATTGTGCTGCCGCATGGTGGTCCGCATGGGCCGTCCGATCACTGGTCTTACGATAGTGATTCCCAGTTCTTCGCCAGCCGGGGTTATGCGGTATTACAAGTTAATTTCCGTGGTTCGGGTGGTCGTGGGGATAATTTTGAAAAGGCCGGGCACCGGCAGTGGGGTGGCAAGATTCAGGATGACATTATCGATGGTGTGAAATGGGCGATTGCCGAAGCCGATGTCGATGCGCAGCGCATTTGCACCTATGGTGCCAGTTTTGGCGGTTACTCTGCCTTGATGTTGCCGATTCGTGAACCTGCCATGTTCAAGTGCGCCATCGGTTATGCTGGCGTATATGACTTGTCTTATATTTTCAAGGAAGATCGTACCAAAGGCAGCAAGCAAGCCACCAACTTCTTCAAACGGGTATTGGGAGAAGATCAGGCAGAATTGGATCGTTTCTCACCAAGCAAGCAGCCTGAAAAACTGAATGTACCGGTATTCCTGGTACATGGTGGTAAAGATGAAGTGGCACCGATTGAGCACGCCAAGCGCATGCGCGCTGCCATGATCAATGCTGGGAAGACACCAGACTGGCTGGAAGAACCAGACGAAGGCCATGGTTTCTATGACAAACAGCGCCGTTTGGAACTGTACCAAAAAATGGAAGCCTTCTTCGCCAAGCACATCGGCAAGTAATGTTGTAACGCCCGGGGTTGCTGTTCCCGGGCAAAAAAACCGCACCCGTGGCGCAATTGTCGCCAAACTGGTGCGGTTTTTTTATGGCTGGCGTATCATGGCTTGAACCAAGCTTGCCAGGTCGCAGTCAGATCCGGCACAACCCTGATTCAACCCTGATTCGACCCTGATTCAAGCCCCACTTAACCCGGCACCCGCTCAAACACAATCAACCTATGACTCCCGACAGCGCCCACACCATTTACCGCCAGTTGTTTGCCTCCATCACCAGCATCATGTACGGGCAGGACGATGCGGTGCGCAAGTTGTTGGCGGGTTTGTGTTCTGGCGGCCATGTGCTGCTGGAAGATTTTCCTGGTACCGGCAAAACCACGCTGGCCAAGGCGCTGGCGGCGTCGATCGGGCTGGCATTCAAGCGCATCCAGTTTACCCCGGACCTGATGCCGACCGATATTTTAGGCATGTCGGTGTACGATCAAAATGCACGCAGTTTTGAATTTCGCCCCGGCCCGATTTTTTCGCAGATTTTGCTGGCCGATGAAATCAACCGCGCTTCGCCGCGCACCCAGTCCGCCATGCTGGAAGCGATGGGCGAAAACCAGATCAGTATCGACGGGCAATTGCATGATCTGGGGCCGTTGTTCTTTGTGGTGGCAACCCAGAACCCGGTGGAATTTCGCGGCACCTATCCGCTGCCGGAAGCGCAAATGGACCGTTTTGCGCTGCGCCTGTCGCTTGGCTATGTCGATGCCGCCACCGAAGCGGCGATGATCGATGCCCAGCATCAGCAACATCCGCTCAGCCAGTTGCGCGCCAGTACCGATCTGGCCGGTATTCTGGCAGTCAAGCAGGCGGTGCAACAGGTGTATATCAAACCGGAACTGACGCGCTATGCGGTGGATCTGGTGCGCGCGACGCGGCAACTGCCGGGAGTGCAACTGGGGGCCGGGCCGCGTGCCAGTATTGCGCTGGTAAAAACCGCCAAGGCGCTGGCCCTGTTTGAGGGCAGCGAATTTGTCAAACCCGAGCACTTGCAGGAATTGGCCAGCAGCGTGATTGCGCACCGTCTGGTGCTCAGTTCCCAGGTCAAATACAGCGGTGCCAGTGCCGAGAGCTTGATCGCTCAATTGCTCCATGACACCCCGATCCCCGCTTAAGCGCCTGCTTTACCGCAACTTTCGCGCCTACTTCCGCATGACGCAAGGCTGGCAGCGGCGCTATACCCCGGTTGGCAAATTCATGCAGGCCGGGCTGTTTACCAGTGCCTTGCTGGGCGTGAATACGCGGCAGGCGCTGGCGTACCAAATCTTTGGCCTGTTGCTGGCGCTGCTGGTGCTGGCGCGCCTGTATGTGGCACTTGGTCGCCGTCAGTTTAGCCGTGGTGTACACATTGAGCGGCACTTGCCGCGTTATGCCACGGTCGGCCAGCCGTTCACTTATCAGATCAGTATTCGCTACCCTGGTGGCAGCCTGCCGCCCGGCCTGAGTGTGTTTGAAATGGAACACGATCCGCGCCCCGGTTTCGAGCAGTTTTTGCGCGCGCGTGAGCCGGGTGCGCAGCAGCGCAATGCGTTTGACCGCTATGTTGGCTACTACCGCTGGGCCTGGCTGGTACGCATGAACCGGGTAGCGCGTAGCGAAGAAGTGCTGTTGCCAGCGCTACCCTCCGGCAGTGACACGTTGCTGCTGCGCGCGCAATGTGTGCCACATGCACGCGGGGTCTGGAACCTGGATGGCATTGCACTGGCACAGCGCGATCCACTTGGCTTGTGCCGCAATTATCAGATGCTTGATCTGCCAGCCCAGGTACTGGTGCTACCGCGTACCTATGCGCTGCCGCCGCGCAGCTTGCCGGGCCAGTTGCACAATCAACCGGAACACCAGGCCAGCGCCGCGCGGGGCACCGACCATGAAGAAATCGTCGGTTTGCGCCCCTATCGCGCTGGTGACGCACTGCGTGACATCCACTGGAAAGCCTTCGCCCGCCTGGGCGAACCAGTGGTGCGCGAATATCAGAATGAATACTTTGAACGCCATGCGCTACTGCTTGATACCTGTGGCGTGGCGGCCAGCGAAGCGTTTGAAGAAGCGGTCGCGCTGGCGGCTTCGCTGGTGGGCAATGTCGATGCCGGTAGCGCCTGGCTTGATCTGTTATTCATTGGTGAGAGCTGTCACTGCTTTACCATGGGGCCGGGCCAGTTGCAGGCTGAAGCGCTGATGCGGGTGCTGGCCAATGTGCGGCCGGAACCCGGGCAGGCGCTCGATGCCATGCTGGCCAATGTGGTGAGCCGCCGTGATGAATTATGTTCCTGCATCTGCATCTTGTTGAGCTGGGACACGGCGCGCCAGCAGATGCTGCAACAGTTACAGCAACTGGGTTTGCCCCTGCTGGTATGGCTGGTGGCCGAGCAAAGCCCGCCGGATTGCCCACCCTGGGTGCAAGTGTTGGTGCCGGGGCGGATTGTGCAAAGTCTGGGGGCCGCATGAAGCTGCCCCGCCTGATGCTGGGATGCGCGATTTTGCTGTGGGGCTGGCAGTGGCAAGCCTTGCCGCTGGCGCTGGGGCTGGCGCTGTTGGTGGAACTGGCCAGTGGGATGGGCTGGCGGCGCGCCACCCGCTTTCAGACCCTGTGCCGCATTGCCAATGGCTGTACCTTGCTGTTTATTGCCTTGACCGTGTATTTTGCCTTTACCGTGGATGCCGCACAAAGCGTGCTGGCGGTGATCAAATGGACCCCGATTCTGGTTTTGCCATTAATGCTGACAATTGCGCTCAGTGGCATGCCGCAAGTGCCGCTGGCGATTATTTCATCGGTAGTGCGGCGGCGCGATCAGCGTGCCGGGCACAGTCCGGACCCCGGCCCGGATCAGGATTATCCGGCGGCTGGTCGCCGCTATAATCTGGCCTGGCCCTATCTGGCCTTGTGGCTGCTTTCGGCCGGGGTAGCCAACCGGGTCGGGCCGTGGTTTTATAGCGGCTTGTGCCTGCTGTGTGGCTGGGCTTTGTGGTCGCTGCGGCCCACGACACCCCGC